>CAZIUX010000053.1:602-6144 GCA_964542795.1 uncultured Muribaculaceae bacterium | reverse complement strand
GAACTGGTAAACCAATTTTAGTCATTTCTGCTAAATTAGCACCTTTTCCTCCTAATAATTCACGCATGTTTTTGTCGCCTTCGCTAAACAAATAAACATATTTTTCCATGTTTTTTCCTCCTATTCATACATCAACCATTATATCAAACAAAAAGAGTAAATAAAACTCTTTTTGTTATCTTTTGTAAAGACTATTCATCTGATTATGATTTGTGTTCTATAAAGGTATAAGTCATTTGTCTATCTTCTATATTGCCTTTTGATACTTTTTCATAATAATGATCACCACATAATGAATAATATCTAACTTGTGATGTTCCATCAATAACTATCTCTTCACCATCTGACACAAATTTTCCATCTACTTCTCTTGCATTAAAGATAGCTGGTCTTGTACAAATTTCACATCTTCTTGATAATTCATGTCTTTGATCTGCAAGTGCTAAAAGGGTTTCACTCCCAGGAAAAAATTCACCTTTAAAATTTGTAAATAATGAATAACAAATTATTTCTAAATTACTTCTTTTACTTAAGTAAAATAATTGCCTTGCTTGCGAAGGTGTTATAAATTGTGCCTCATCTACAACAATAAAATCTTTGTCCACAATAATATCAATACTGCTATTAATTGAAGAATATAATTTTATTTTTTCTGCTAAAGAAGAATTAATATGATGTGTTCCATCAATTAAAGGAAAATCATCTTTTAAAATAAAAACATTATTATCATTTAAAATTTTATTTCGATATAAAGCACTTATTACTGTCTCATCTGACTTTAATAACACATCAACTGGTCTTGGAAATTCTCCTCCAAATCTTGATACTATTCGATCATTACCTTTTGTATCTGAACTAGGTTTCATTAATATAACGCTTTTGCCACTTTTCTCTAAATTATATACTTCTTGAATTAAATTTGCACTTTTACTTGACCCCATTACACCTGATTTTACTGTTAAATTTCCCATAAAACCTCCTATTTTTTAGCTCTTGGGTGAGCACGTAAGTACTCCATCCTTAATTTATCATTACTTAAATGTGTATAAATACTAGTTGTTTTCATACTAGCGTGTCCTAGTAATTCTTGGACAACTTTTGTGTTAGCACCTTCATTTAGAAGCATAGTTGCAAAAGAATGCCTAAATGTATGTGGTGACACTTTTTTTTCAATAGCAGTTAATTCTAATAGTCTATCTAAAATATCGGTTATTCCTCTTGTTGTTATTTTATCTCCAAGATGGTTAATAAACAAATATTCATTATTTTTACTCTTTAATAAATATTCTCTACTACTTTCAAGATATTCATTTAAACTTCTTAATGCATAATCACCAAAGTATACGATTCTTTCTTTTTTTCCTTTACCAATTACCCTGATACTTTTTTCATTAAAATCAAGATCATTTAATTTTATATTTACTAGTTCTGATACCCTTAAACCACTAGCTAGTAATAATTCAACTATTGCTCTATTTCTTATTCCTAAATTATCATTTCCACAACTATTTAAAATGCTTTCAAATTCATTATATTGAAGATAATTAGGTAATTTTTTTTCTCTTTTTGGACTACTAACTAATTTAAATATATTAGTGTTAACAATATTTTTTTTTAGTAAATAATTATAATAACTTCTTAATGCACTTAAATTACGTGCGATTGAACTCGATTTTAAATCAAGCTTATTTAAATATATTAAATAATCAGTAATATTCAAATAACTTATTTTTGTATAATCTAAGTTATTAACATTAAGAAATTGTTCGTATTTGATGATGTCTAATTCATAATTTTCGATTGTTTTTTCAGAATAATTTTTTTGATACTTCAAATAATCAATAAATTCTTGTTTATAAATAAGATCACCACCCTAAAATTTATTTTAATTGATATTAACATAAATTGCAAATACAAAAAAATAAAAAAGACACCGCAGTGTCTCTTATAATCCGTCAAATAATGACATTTGTTTATCTTTTTTTATTTGTTCATAAGGCTTTTTAAGTTGTAATTCTCTTAATCTTTCATCTAATGTGTGTTCTCTTTTTAATGTATCAAAACTAATATTATGTGAAACATATAATCCTAATTTTCTTAAACCTATATAATTTACATTATTTTCATCATCTATTCTTCTATGTTGGTTTATTGATTCTAGTTCAATAAACTTATTAATTGCGTAATGAGGATATTTTAATTCATAAGGAAGTTTTTCTTTTCTTAATTCTAGATATCTTTTTAAGGTTCGTAGTGCATCTAAATATAAGGGACTAAGTGCTGAATTTTCTTTAGTTCTATATTCATATCTTGTAAGAATTTTATAAAGTAGTCCATAATCTGGTTTATTAACTGCTTCTTGTAAGATAATCTTTAATTGACCGACACTTAGAAATGATCCATCATTAATATAAGCTATCCCACCATCAAGTGACCATGTAATAGTCTTTGGACTTTTTGGTTTTGGTTCTATACAAACAACTTCTAATGGGAATCCCGTTTCAATTTCGTAAGTCGGTTTATATTTTTTAGCATATTCTGTTAGTTTTAATATAATTTCATGTGGAAGATTGTGTTTTTCCAAGTAAATAATTAAGTCGGTTTTTAAAATTATGTCTATTTCACTATTATTGTTTATTTGTTCTCTTATTGCATTAATAAATGTATTAATAATTGCTTCTTGCCTTGAATACACACTTACTTCTGAAGCACTTTCTTTTAGTCTAGCTTTTACTGAACTTTTAATACCAACGGATTTAGCAATTTCGGAAACTTGTCTTCTAATAGAGACACTTGATTTAGAAGAATCTATTGCATTAGATAAATAACTATTAATAATACCTTCCAAATGATCAGCTTGATCGGCTTCTTTTAATTGTAAAACCTTGGCATTTTTTACTAAGTATTCAATCAATTCTTTTTGATTTTCAAAATTACTAGTTGTGAATTTATCTATGTCTTGAACCATATTAGGATCCAGATTTACTTCTCTAAAAAAAGGAAGAAATTCTAATCCTATATATTCATATGTTCCCTTCATTTTTTTATAAGCAAGTCTGTATATTTTTTTACTCATAATTCCCAACTCCCTGGGTAGATATACTAGCAAATTTTACTGATTTTGTCAAATGAGTAATTAAAAAGCTTAACTTTCGTTAAGCTTAATTATTAAATTCTTTTAAATATTTTTTTCTTACTTATTACAAAATAAATAAATAAAGAGATCAATCCTAATATACCAAGTCCAATAAAGTTATATAGTCCAGTATCTGGATTACTAATCGGTCCATCATTTGATGATGTTTTTGCTATTTTTGTGTTATAGGCAGTTTTACAAGAATCATTTTCACAAATTTCGGAATTTTTTGTTGATACACTAAAATCGCTAGAGTTTGTTTTTGTAAATACAAGTTGTCCAATAGGTGCATTTCCTGTAACTCCAGGTTCTCCAGTAACAACTAATTTAAGATCAGTTACTTCACCTGTAAATCCTGCAGCGCCTTCGAATGATTGAAAGGTTAAGTTATCAGACAAGATGAGTTCTGTTGTATATTTAGTTAATGTCCCAGAATTAATTTTAGCATTAAGTGTGACATATACTTCACTACTTGAATTTTTATAGCTGAAACTTACAATTCCTGATACAGCAAATACATTTACGGGAAATAATATTAATAGCATTAAACATAAGATGATAGATTTAATTTTATTCATTTTTTAATTCCTACCTTCAATATAACAATATCATTTTTTAAATTTTTAAGCAAGAAATTTTATGGTTTTTCAATACTTAAAAGTAAATAAGGATTTTCTACTTTTCCATCCCCACTAACAATAGTATTTTTACTAATATTTATTACAGGAGCGTATTTATTTGGAGTGGATACAAAACTCTCTCCGTTTATTAAATACATTTTTATCTTTGAATCAGATACGGTATATTTTTTTGGACTCATTGTCCATGTATCAGAAAGATTAGATAAGTAAGTATTTGTAGTACCAATTATTTTAACTTCATCAACTGAAATTAAACCAATCTTATGTTTTTCTTTTTTTGGCGATAGATAATCAATTTCAACATGCTTATCACATTTTAAACTTGGAGTATTGTTAATTTCATTCCTCACATAACCTCCAAAATAGGTTGTGTCTAAATCACTATAATTACTTATGTCATTACAAAATAATGATTCAGTAAGAAAACTACTATTACTTCCAGAAATATTATTCTGTAACCATCTGTCTAATTTTGATTTAATACTATTGTTAATTGAATATGTGGCACATTCACTAGATATAGAAACCTTTGAAGGATTCTCACACTTTAATTCATTATTATATTTTTCTTCATTAATTGGCTCACTTAGAATTAACCGAATTGATTCATCAGGATTAATGCCTATAATTCTCCATTTCATATTAGAAAATTTAACATAATTGTCTTCACTAGTACCCTTATATATTTTGTAATTATCTTTACTAATTAAACTATTGCTTTGTTTAATTTGATAGCAAAAATATCCTGGAATATCACACGGATCACTTGTTTCAACAAAATTAATATCACAGACTATGTCTGATTCAGTTATATTCTCTATTTTTATATTCCATCTTTTTTTTTCATTATTCCAAAGAGAAATTATTTTAGCTTCAATGGGATTACCTTCTTTTGTACAACTACCAATGACTTTATATTTATTAGATGTTGGATAAGTATCAACTATCTTGTCATTTACTCTAATAACTAAATAATTTGAATAATCAACACCATCATTTTTCTCATACACAAAAAAAGATACTAGCAATATACAAGATATTAAAACGAAAATATTTATTAAATATTTATTCTTCATTTTACTCTCCATCTTATATAATTATAATATCTTTATCTAAAAATCTCAAATACTATCTTGTATAATCACAATTTAAACATTTGATTTTATCATTTTTAATCGTAAGTGTTCCAGTGCAAGTTGGACATTTTTCTTCAATTGGTTGATCCCAAGATGCAAAGTCACATTTTGGATAATTTGAGCAACCATAAAATATTTTCCCCTTACGAGTTTTCTTTTCAATAATTTTGCCGTCACATTTAGGACAAGGCATAATTTCTTTGTTTTCTCTTATCTCTTTTTTTATGTATTTACATTTTGGATAGTTAGCACAGGCTGAGAAAGACCCATATTTACCTTTACGAATAATTAATTCTCCACCACATTCCGGACATGTTTCGCCAGTTTTTTCTGGTTCTTTCTTTTCCATACTAGCAAATGCTTCTTGAACAAGTGGTTCAAATTCTTGATAAAAATCTTTTAAAACAACAATATTATCTTTTTTATCTTCTGCTATTTCATCTAAATCATTTTCCATGTTTGCTGTGTATTTAACATTAATAATATGGCTGAAATTTTCTTGCAATTTATCAGTAATTTCTATTCCCATTTCAGTTGGTTCAAATTTCTTATCAATTATTGAAACATAATCTCTCTCTTTGATTTTTTCCATAATAACAATAAATAATTTAGCCTCTTAGTTAAATGCA
>CAZIUX010000053.1:0-592 GCA_964542795.1 uncultured Muribaculaceae bacterium | reverse complement strand
ATATTATGTTACTAATAGTAGGATTTACATCATAAATAATACTAGCATATGTACTTGGCCTTCCAATTCCTAAACTTTCAAGCTCATGAATTAATGACCCTTCAGTAAATCTAGGTAATGGTTTTGTAAAATGTTGTGATTTTACAATATCTTTTGATATTAAAACATTACTTTTATAATTTTTTACATTTGGAAGAACTACATCTTCATTTTTTTCAAATTCACTATAAACTTTTAAATATCCATCAAATGTTAAGACTTGACCAGTAGCTTTAAATGTATAGCCATTATTAAACAAAGTAATTGTTGTTGCAAGTACCTTTGCATCTGCCATTAAAGAAGCAAGTGCGCGGCAATAAATCAAGTTATATATCTTGAATTCTTCAATAGATAAATATTCTTTAATTGATTCTGGAGTTCTTTTTAGACTTGTTGGACGAATTGCTTCATGAGCATCTTGAACATTGTCTTTTTTCTTAGAAGATTTTACACTGCCAACATATTCACTTCCGTATTTATTTTTAATATAAGCGAATGTTTCATTAATAAATGATGGTGAAAATCTTGTTGAATCTGTTCTCATATAAGTAAT
>CAZIUX010000052.1:964-6156 GCA_964542795.1 uncultured Muribaculaceae bacterium | reverse complement strand
TGTTATTGCATAAGTATGAGTAATTCCTGTGCCAATAGAAACTAATAAAGTTAATTCACTATCAATACTTGGGGCTTCTATATTACTTCTGTTACTGCATCCTATTCCGGTACAAGTATATGTATACGTTAATTTTGTTTTATCTACCAATGAATTTATTACATCAGAAAAATTTAAAACATAATCTATTGTTGATGCATTATTATTTTTTATTGTTATATTTTTTGTTACTGATGTATGTGATGAATCAATTAATATATCTGATCCATTTATATAGTTTGCTTCAATATTTTTATTAGAAATTTTTGTTGTTGAACTGACTTGATTATCAATAATTGTCGGTGTATAAAAAGAATAAGTAAGTCCGATGCCTAAACTTATAACAAAAAAGAATAAAATTAGCATAATTAAATATCTTTTATTCATATAATCACCTTATATTTGATTATATCATATTTGTCATTTTTTAAAAACCTCAAATAATATGTTTTCAATAAAATAAACTATTGAATTTATTGCTATTATTTTGTATAATAAAACAAACAAGTGTTTGGGGTGATTTTATGGATGAATTATATCAAAATAAAAATATTATTTGTATTGATTTAAAAAGTTTCTTTGCCGCTTGTGAATGCCTAGATCTTGGTTTGGATATGTATAAAACACCTTTAGTAGTTGCGGATCCTTCACGCGGAGGAGGTGCGATTACATTAGCGGTTACACCGTACCTTAAAAGTTTAGGTGTTAAATCTAGATGCCGGGTTTATGAGATACCCAAAAATATTAAATTCATAACTGCTAAGCCAAGAATGAATCTTTATATGAAAAAAAGTAAAGAAGTAATTGATCTTTATTTAAATTATGTTAGCAGTGATGATATTCATGTTTACTCTATTGACGAAGCTTTCTTGGATTTAACTGATTATTTAAATTTTTATAAAATGACTGATTATGAAGTGGCATTAAAAATACTTGATGATCTAAAAAGAAAAACTGGTTTAGTTGGTACCTGTGGAATAGGACCCAATCTGTTTCTTGCGAAAGTTGCAATGGATGTTGAAGCAAAACATAACAGTGAGAACATTGCTAAATGGACTTATGATAATGTTAAAAATAAATTATGGCCAATTACACCATTATCTAAAATTTGGGGAATTGGTTCACAAACAGAAAAAAAATTAAATGCCCTTGGAATTAAAACAATTGGTGATATTGCTAACTATAGTAAAAACACCTTGGCTAAAAAAATGGGAATTATGGGTGAAGAACTTTGGTATCGGGCTAACGGGATTGATTTAACAAAAATTAGTGATTTGAAAATAAGTCCTAAAGAAAAATCATTTAGTCATTCTCAAGTCTTATTTAAAGATTATTTTTCTCATAATATTCCCCTTATTATTGAAGAAATGTGTGAAACTTTAACTTCTCGTTTAAGAAATGAAAAAAAATTAACTGGCATCATATCATTTGGTCTTTCATTTTCAAAAGATTATGGTGGAGGCTTCTATCATAGTTATAAATTAGATACATTGACTGATGATATTAAAACAATAACTAATATTTGTATATTAATGTTAAATAAATACTATAATGAAGAACCAATTAGAAAAGTAAGTATTAGTCTTGGTAAATTAACTAATAAAGATAGTATTCAATTAAATTTATTCGAAGAAAATGACGAAGTAATAAAAAAAGAAAATGAACTTAAAGCAATTGATGAAATAAAAAAAAGATATGGAAGAAATAGTATCATCAAAGCATCTTCGCTTTTAGGTGACTCAACAGCTAAAAAAAGAAATTTAAAAGTAGGTGGTCATAATGCAGAATAATCATAATTTAAGATGGAGACCTTTTAATTCCTTAGTAGATACAAGTAATTTTATTAAGATTTTAGATGAAAAAAGAAGTGAATGTGAAATGCCCTGTTTAACAAATGAACAATTATTAGAAATTGGTGAGAAAATCAATGAAGAATATGAAAAAGAAGAAATTGTAATAATAACATATTATAAAAACAATAAAAAACAAACCATTTCTGGTAGAATAAATAAAGTTAATAAAACAAATAAAACAATTCAAATTAATGATCAAAATATCTCATTTTATAAAATAGTTAAAATTAGTTAAAATTATGCTTGAAAAAGATATTTATATATGCTAGAATTGTAAATGTCTTGGGGAATTAGCTCAGTTGGCTAGAGCACCTGCCTTGCACGCAGGGGGTCAAGGGTTCGAGTCCCTTATTCTCCACCAAAAAGAAATTAACCGGTAACCCCGGTTTTTTTATTGCATTTATATTTTTTTAATGTTAGTATACTAGACAACAAATAAGGAGGAACTATGAGTAAATTAGTAGAAGAATTAAAAAGATTAAGAGCACTGGGGCAAAAATTAATCCAAGATAATGAATGCAAAAGCGAAGCTGAAAGAGAAGTTTTCGAAAATTGGAATAAATCAACATATGAGGTATTTTCTAAAATATCAGAAAAATTAAAATCTCTTGCTTTTTCAAGACCTGGCGATGATTCATTATCATTTGGATTTGATATTACATCTACACATATTTGTAAAAAGTATGATTTAGAATATTCAAGAGTTTCTAATCTAGGCAAAGCACATGATTGGGATTTACATAATGTAATATTTTCTAGAAGTATATTGAGAAGTCTTTTGTTAGAAAATGAAATTAATTGTGAATTCTATATAGACGAAACCTATCATGGTGGTTGTGTAATTACTGCTGATATGAAGACATTAACTATGGATGACGCTCAAAGTCAAAAAACAAAAGATTATCCAAATTAAAAATCTAAACATTTAAAAAACTATACATTATAGTGTATAGTTTTTTTATTAATTATTTTTTTCTTTCTTCTTTATTATTTTGACTACCAATACCTTTGAATGCTTCTAGAACCTCGATTGGCATTGCAAAGAATATAGTATTTGATTGATCAGAGCTTACATCATTAATTGTTTCTAGTGTTCTTAAATGAAGCGCACCAGGAGCTTGTGATAATATTTGAGCAGCTTCTGCTAAGTTAGAAGCCGCTTGTGCTTCTCCTTCAGATTTTTTAATAACTGCCATTTTTTCTCTTTCTGCTTCTGCAACACGAGCAATAACTCTTTTCATTTCTTCTGGTAGGGAAATATCTTTTAGTTCAACATCTTCTACTTCTACACCCCATTCATCAGTTGCTTTATCAACAATAAGTTGAATGCTAGCAGATATAGATTCTCTTTCACTTAATAATTGATCTAAAGTTACTGTTCCAACAATATTTCTCATTGTAGTTTGAGCTAATTGACTTACTGCATAAAAATAATTTTCAACTTCAATTATTGCTCTTGATGCATCGAATAATTTGTAATATACAACAGCATTAATTCTTACTGAAACATTATCCTTGGTAATTACTTCTTGATCAGGAACATCAACTACTTTAGTTCTTATATCAACTTTTTTATAAGATTGAATAACTGGCAAGACAAGTCTCCAACCTGGTTCCATTATTTTTGTAAATTTACCAAATGAAAACTTAACTCCCCTTTCATATTGATCAATTTGTTTAATTGACGATAAGATAATAAATAGTAATACGAATAATATAACTTTTTCCATTTTCATTCTCCTTCTAAAATAAATATAACACAATAAACCCACTTATTAAAGTGGGTTTATTTATTTTTGAACATTCACTAAGCCTTTTTCTACTTCTTCTAAGGCTTTACCTAGTGCTTTTTTACTTTTGTATTCTTTTTCTCGTAATTGGTAATGATCATTTGCAATCATTTGCTTACTTCTCATTGATATTATATGTACTAATTGATACTTAGAATCTACAATATTAAGTATTTTATCGATTGATGGAAACAACACCTTAATCACTCTCCTACAACTTTATTCTACTATATGATAATCAAAAAAGTGTAAAAAGGAGTAAAATTATACATTTCGTTTACTTTTTATTTATATAGTCTAAGTTTATTTCATTTTATAATATCAATCATTCTCAACTAATTTTCTTAGTGCATCAAGAATCTCTACCATAGCCCATGTATCTTGTTTACAATATTCAACTAAGGCATTATATCTAATACTAAATTCTTCGGGACTATATAGAGGATATTTAAGATATGTTATATAAGCTTCGGTTCCGTTTTTTACTAGTAATTTATCGTATGATAATGTACTAAATACTGGTAAAGTTTTTTTAATAGAAAATGAACCATTTAAATCTTCATGATAGTAATTCCAAGTATGAGCAAGATCTGTAAAACCAAGGTCTTTAAGTAAAGTATCGTTTCCTTTAATTATATATAATAGATCAAATGAATTCTCAATTATTTTCAATAAATGTTCTTTATATTCAGGATATAATTTAGCAAGTCTTTTCAAAACACTTCTTTCAAAACCAACATTTTGTGCTAACATCATTCCTTTTTCAGGATCAATTAATTCAACTAATTTTTTAGCTATTTCTTCTCTTTCGTCATTCAATGTTTTGTTTAAATAAACATAATTATCTTTCTCTTTATCGCATACTCCAGGTGCATGTTCTACATGCAAAGAAAATTCAAATGGTGATTGCTCATAACACTTCTCCCCTTTAAATCTTGGAAAAGGACAAGGAAATGTTTCAAAGTCTAAATGATAAAGTGGATATTTTATTTGATTAAGCATTATTGATATCTTCTCTTTATCAATATGAGGTATGTGTGTTCTAATCACTTTTCTTTGAAGCAAGTGATTTTCATTCTTTATCCAACTTTCAGGTACATCTAATAATTTAATATAACCATCATTGATAAGTTCTAATTTATTATTTCTTTTTATTCCATTATCATTAAAAGAAATTTGGCCCGCATAATTTAGAACAGATTGTTTCTTTGGAATATCATGAGCACATACTAATTTAAAGTACTTACATCCTCCTGGTTTATTATGTTGACAATGTACTCCCAAAGGAACTTTGGAGTCATCTGGGTTAAATAAATTGTGTTCTAATTTATCTCTTTCTTCGATAATTAATTGCTGAAATTCTTCTGTTATTTTTGTAAAATCAAATATTCTTACGATTTCTTCTTGATTATCATCAATATCATAAACCGCTTCATTATTTTCGTATTTACCATTAAATATATACTCATGATTTAAAACAGCTAAGTAATATTTTGTCTTATTTATCTTA
>CAZIUX010000052.1:0-954 GCA_964542795.1 uncultured Muribaculaceae bacterium | reverse complement strand
TTCTGTTTTAGTTTCTCTAAATTCTCCTTCAATAATCATTCTTTGAACAGCCAAGTCATGAATATATTTTCCCTCTTTATAACGATTTAATAATTTATTACGGTAATTATAGTATTTATCAGTGTCGATTTCTTCAGTAAAATTATATCCTACTTCATCTTTTAAATAATCAATTCCATTTACTCTTGTAAAAATAGAAGTCGTTTCCCCTTTTATTTTTGGACCAATAGAGCAAAAAGAATTAGAAGTGGTTGCTTTTACTTCAATGATATTTAAATTGCCTTCATTTTCATTAATAATATCCACATAACAAATATATCTAATACCATTATGGTTAAAATCAAATGATTCTTGATCTTTTGTATTAGCTGCTGATTTAGTATTACCTTTAAACAATTTTTTTACTACTTTTTCTGCTTCAACTTCGACTTGTTTGTAGTATTTCATCATTGCTTCAAGAGCATCATTAGGAACATCAATTAAGTCAATTTCTTCATCATCTTCATTAATATCATACATTTGACTTAATAACTCTTCTTTTTGATCATTCTCTAACTCTTTAATGTATTCTTGATAAGTCATTTTAGAACTCATTTTATCTTTTTTTAATCTGTCTAGTGCAGAATAACGATTACACCTTGTGTAGTTAATAAAATTTGTTTTTGTAATAGCCATATTATCACATCCTAATTTATTATATCAAAATAAAAGGCTTATTAAAATAAGCCTTTTAAATTAAAATGGTAATTTTTGATTTTTACCCATTTGTTTCATCATTGTTTTCATTTCTTCAAATTGTTTTAATAAACGATTTATTTCTTCAACACTTCTTCCCGAACCCTTTGCAATTCTAATTTTTCTTTGTGCCTTTAAAATATCGGGATTTGTTCTTTCTTCTTTGGTCATTGAAAGAATTATAGCTTCAATATGACTAATTTGTTTAGGATCTATATT
>CAZIUX010000051.1:3962-6713 GCA_964542795.1 uncultured Muribaculaceae bacterium | reverse complement strand
AAATTTATGAATTATAAAGGACCAATGTTAACAGACTCTGGTGGTTTTCAAGTGTTTTCACTCGCGAACAAAAAAGATATAAGTGACGAAGGTGTTAAATTTAAAAGTCACTTAAATGGAGAAAGATTATTTTTAACACCAGAGAAGTCGATTGAAATTCAAATGAAAATAGGGGCAGATATAATCATGAGTTTTGATGAATGTGTTGCCTATCCATCAACTAGAGAATATATGGAAAAAAGCGTTGAAAGAACGCTTAACTGGGCAAGAAGAGGGAAAAAAGTATTTAATTCCAAAGAGCAAGCATTATTTGGTATTGTTCAAGGTGGAGAATACGAAGATTTAAGAGAAAAATGTGCTAAAGAATTAGTTGAAATGAATTTCGATGGTTATTCAGTTGGTGGAACTAGTGTTGGTGAAGGAAAAGACATCATGTATAAAATGATAGATTATACAACCAAGCATTTACCAAAGGATAAAATTAGATATTTAATGGGTGTAGGTGAACCAATTGATATTTTAAATGGAGTTGAAAGAGGAATTGATATCTTCGACTGTGTTAATCCAACTAGATTAGCAAGACACGGACATGCTTATACAAAATATGGTAAAATAAATATGAAAAATAACCAATATAAAATAGATTTTAGCCCACTTGACGAGTGTGATTGTTATACATGTAAAAATTATACAAAAGCTTATATAAGACACTTAATTACTTCTGATGAGGCACTTGGATCAAGATTATTGTCAATTCATAATATTAGATTTCTAATTAAATTAACAGAGAATATTCGCTCTTCCATAAGTAATAACACATTTAAAGAATATAAAGAACAATTTGAAAGGGATTATTATGGTATCAAATAAATTTATTTTTTATCTATCATTAATTGCAATATTATTAATTATTGCAATTCCGACAATTTCTAAAATAAATGAAAAACATATTGAAAGATTGTTTATAGTAGAGACTTCAAAAATATCTGAGAAAGCTTTACTATGTTATATGGAAAATAAATGTACAGATTCCAAAATATCACTTAAAGAATTAATCGAAAAAGAATATTTAGTTAGAGGTATTGATCCTCGAACAAATGAATATTTTAAAGACGATGTATATGTAATAATAACAGATCATAAACCTACTTTATTTATTGATGGTCAAAAAATAAATTATAATTTGCAATATTAGTTTTTGTGATATAATAATTATTAGAATAGGTGATTAAATGAAAGATGTTAATTTATTATTAAATAATGGAGTAAACATTGAAAAGAGCCTTGAATTACTTGGAGATATGGAAACGTATAATTCTACGTTGATCGACTTTTTAAATGCGATTTTTGATAAGATGACCAAAATAAAATTATATAAAGATTCTCACAACATGATGGATTATTCAATTTTAGTTCATTCTCTTAAAAGTGACGCTAAATACTTAGGGTTCGATGCTTTGGCTGAAATAGCCTATAAACATGAAATAGAAAGTAAAGCTAATAATCAATTATACATTAATGAAAATTTTAATTCACTTGTAATGGAAGCAAGTAGAATTGTTAAATTGCTTAGAGAATATTTAGGACAAGGAACAGTAAAAAAGGAAGAAAGTAAACCTATTCCAGAAGTAGAATCAGAAAAAGAAGTGTTATTAATAGTTGATGATTCTAATTTGATGCAAAATTTTTTAGAAAAAGTATTCCAAGATCGTTATCAAGTTATAATCGCCGAAGATGGCAAAAGAGCGCTTGACATAATAAATAGTGTCGATAATAATAAAATAATGTGTATGTTATTAGACCTTAACATGCCTAATGTTAATGGTTTTGAAGTTTTAGATTATTTTAATGCCAAAAATTTATTTAATGTAATACCCATTTCAATTATCACCGGAGCTGATTCAAGAGAAACATTATCTAAAGCATTCTCATATCCAATTGTTGATATGTTGTCAAAACCTTTTACTGAATTATCTGTCAAAACTATTGTTGAAAAAACAGTTGATAAAAAAAGAAAACAAGATTAAAGATAAATAAAAATCATATAAAAAAACACAAAGAAGACTTTGGATTGTTCTAATGTCTTTTTGATTTTATTTAATATTTTAGATTATCTAAAGAAGAAATTAATCTTGATATATTATTTTATGAATGATAAAATTGTGAGGTGTGAAAAAAGTGGAGGGTAATTTGAAAGAAGATACTATTCAAAGTTCAATAAGCGCAAGTGAGTTAGAATTAGAAAAGAAAAGACTTGAGAAAACTCTTACAGTAATAAAAAACAAACTATCAGAACTTGGTCAAGATTTATATGTCAAAGAAAGTAAAATAACAGAATTTAAAAAATTCATCTGGGATAATCAATCTTCATTTGATCCAACGGAAATGAAACAAGTAATGGCAATGAATGAAGAAGAAGTTTTTTTAGCCTTACAAAGTGGAGATTATTTTAAAAAATTATTTAAAATTCAAAATAATCCTTATTTTGGATCAATAATTTTTGAAGAAAATAAGAAAAAAGAATTAGTCTATATTGGTATGACACATGTTATAGAAAATGACTTTAAACACTTAGTTTATGATTGGCGAAGCCCAATAAGTAGTTTATTTTATGATTATGAACTTGGTCCATGTGCCTATGATGCACCAGGTGGTATAATCAAAGGAAACTTATTAAGAAAAAGACAATATAAGATTGTAGATGGTAAGTTTACTCATGTGTTTGATAATAATTTAAATGTTGAAGATGAG
>CAZIUX010000051.1:0-3952 GCA_964542795.1 uncultured Muribaculaceae bacterium | reverse complement strand
ACAATTCAACAAGAACAAAATAAAATAATTAGAAATGTTGTCGACAAGAATTTAATTGTTCAGGGTATTGCAGGCTCAGGTAAAACATCTGTAGCTTTACATAGAGTTGCCTTCTTACTATATAAAATGAAAAATATTTCTTCAAGTAACGTCTTGATATTCTCGCCAAATCAAGTGTTTACAGAATATATTTCCAATGTCTTACCTGAATTAGGTGAGGAAAATACAATGCAAACAACATTTCATGATTTTCTTAAAACAAGTATTATAGAATATAAAAAAGTTGAATCATTTGTTGATTTTGTTGCAAGATACTATCAAAAAAGAGTTGTTAATGAAGATTTAATTAAATATAAACAAAGTGATGAAATAATAATTCATTTAACAAAATATATAAAAAATATGAATCAAAATATTCATTTTACTAAAGATATAGAAGTTGACAAGCATTCTTATACAGTTTCTGAACTTGATGATATGTTAAAAAATAGATATTCTAAATTACCTATTTTCAGTAGAATAGAAGAAATGGCAATTAAACTATCAGAAAATAATTATCATGGCAAATTAACTAAAAAAGCATCATTTGAGAAAGCTATTAAAGATTCATTAAATATTAGTCAAGATTATAAAAAAATTTATGGTAATTTCTTTAAAAGTGAATATAGTAAAATCAAACTAGATGATAGTCAAATTAGTTATTTTATTAATCAAGATGTTTTATTTTATGAAGATGCTTTATTATTTGTTTTTATTAAAGGACTACTTGAAAGTTTTGCTTATAACAGTAATATAAAACAAGTTGTTATTGATGAGGCCCAAGATTATAGTAAATTACAGTATATTATAATTAACAAAATATTTAAAACTGCTGGCTTGACTATACTTGGTGATGTTAATCAAAATATTAATCCTTATTATAAATATGAATCTTTAAAAGAATTAATGGAACTAATAAGTGGTGATTCAGCATATTTAGAATTAACAAAAACTTATCGTTCATCCGAAGAAATTATTGAATATTCTAACTCCATATTAAATCTTAATTATGTTTCTTCAATTAGAAGAGGAGTTAAAACTCCAGTAATTAGGAAATATGAGAAAGTATTAAAAGAAGATTTGGTTATGGATGTAAATTACTTAAAGGGAAAATACAAATCTATAGCAATTATTACTAAAGATGATTTAATCGCCTCAAAAATATATGAAGAAGTAAAAAGTACAGATCATTATTCTTTGATTAGTACTGATTCTAAAGACTTCAATAAAAACTTAGTTATAATTCCTGCATATATGGCTAAGGGATTAGAGTTTGATGCTGTAATCATCTATAATCAAATTGGTAATCCTTTTTCAGATACAGAAAAAAACTTATATTATGTTGCCTCAACTAGAGCTCAACATGAACTAATTATTTATAATTAAAAAATAACCTAGAATTAATTTTCTAGGTTATTTATATTATTCTATACAAAATAGATTTTACTCCACACTTTGTCCTTCTTTTTTTTGCCATCTTCTTAATTTAATTAGGTAATCATTTAAATATTCCCTTGCTTCTTCTTCGTTCATTCCTGTTTCTTCACCCATGACCATTGGAACTAGTAAATCAATCATTTCTTCAAGCGTAACAGGAACTGTAAATTCACCTAAATCAAAACAATAAGAACAATACTCAGAAGAGTAAGTTCCATCAAAATTTCTTCCTACTGAACCATCTTTTTCGCTCATTGGTAAACCACAAGATTGGCATATTCTATCAATCATTTTTATCATCCCTTTACTTTGTTAAGTATATCATATAATAAATAAAATAAAAATATTAATATTATAATAAATAAACTATAAACTCTTAATATATTAGAAAATAAGTGCTATAATTTTCGTGGAGGTTTTTATGAAGCTAGAAATAAAAAATATTAATAAAAGTTTTTCCGGGAAAAAGATTTTAAATGATGTTACATTTACAATTAATTCTGGAAAAGCCATGGGTTTTCTTGGAAGAAATGGAGCTGGAAAAACAACCACAATTAGAATTATTATGGATGTTTTTAAAGCTGATAGTGGAGAAATATTAATTGATGGAAAACCATTTAATAAAAAGAATTATAAAATAGGATATTTGCCAGAAGAAAAAGGTATGTATCAAAAAATATCTTTAATCGATCAACTTACTTATTTTGCCGAACTAAAAGGATTAAATAAAGTCGAAGCTAAAAAATCAGCAAAGAAGACAATTGAAAAAATTGGTTTAAGTGAATATGAAAACAAATTACTTCAAACATTAAGTAAAGGAAATCAACAAAAGTTCTTTATTGGGCAAGCCATAGTAAATAATCCAGATATATTAATTTTAGATGAACCATTTGGAGGGTTAGACCCCGTTAATGCTCAAGTATTAAAAGATATTATCAAAGAATATATAACAGAAAAAAAACTAGTAGTATTCTCAAGCCATCAAATGAGTCATGTTGAAGAGTTCTGTGATGATGTTACTTTCATTAAAAACGGGAATATCATTATCAGTGAAAATTTAACGGTTTTAAAAAGAAATTTAGGAAAAAATAAATATAAATTAATTATTGCTGATAAAAATAATAAAGAAGTAAAATCAATTTTAGATGAAATCAAAAATATCCGTTATGAAATGGAAAAAGAATACTTTGTAATTGAATGTCTAAATGATAAAAGTTCAAAAACATTATTAAATGATTTGTTAAAAAATGATATTGAAATTGATTTATTTGGTCATTATGAACCAAGTCTAGAAAAAATATTCATTAAATTAGAAGGGGATAATTAAGATGAACAATATAATGAAAGTATTTCTTTTTGAATTAAAAACAAAATTAAAAGAAAAAACAATTATTATTACTACTTTAGTAATGTTGGTTTTAGCATTCGGGGTTACTTTTGTTCCAAGGTTTACGAATATTGTTCCAGATCAAGATAAAATTGCCGAAGAACAAATGGAAACATTTAAAAAAACTGGATATGTAATCGAAGATGACAGAATAGACAAAAATGAGTTAACAAAAGAAGTTCCTTTTGTATTTGGAGTTAGTTATTCTAATAAAGAAGAATTAAAAAAAGCAATTGTAGATAAAAAGATGGAATTTGGGATTGTTGTTCTTAAAAGTGACGAATATGTCTTACTTAAAGATGGATCAAATGTATTAATGTACAGTGATTTTCCATTAGTTGTTGAAGAGGGAATTAAGAATTATAATAAAACTATTTATTTAAAAAGTAACAATATAGATCCAGAAGTAGTTGCAAAATCTAATAAAATTGAAGTTAAATTTTCAACTGAAGAAATTGGAAAAAGTGCTGAAAAGAATTACTTTGTAGCATACATTGGAGTCTTTGTAATCTATATGATTATCATCATCTATGGTACTTCTGTAGCGACATCAGTAGCAAGAGAAAAAAATGATCGAACAATGGAACTATTAATTACTAATACTTCTTCAACAAGTTTGATTGTTGGGAAAGTATTTTCTTCATTACTTGTTAGTATTGGCCAAGTAACTTTAACAATTATTTCAGCTTTATTAGGATTAATAATTAACAAGAGTACTTATCCAGAACAATTACTTGAATTAGTAACACAAAATATTTCGGCTCAATTAATTATAGTATTTTTAGTATTTATTTTCCTTGGATCATTATTATATTATTTTGTTTATGCAGCTTTAGGATCATTGGTAAGTAGAGTAGAAGATGTTAGTAATGCAGTTGGTCCTATTCAAATTATCTTTGTTGCAGCATTCTTAATTGCAACATATGGCATGTATGACCCAAGTGGTTCATTAATTACAATTGGTTCTTATATTCCATTTACTTCACCAATGGCTATGTTTGTTAAGTACTCTATGACTGAAGTAGGATTATTTGATATCATATTATCATTATCATTATTAATTCTAACAACAATATTACTTGCTTATTT
>CAZIUX010000050.1:0-6734 GCA_964542795.1 uncultured Muribaculaceae bacterium | reverse complement strand
ATACTCCATTCTTCAGTAATTATCGTCCACAATTCTATTTCAGAACTACAGACGTTACTGGAGTAATCGAATTACCACAAGGTGTTGAAATGGTAATGCCTGGAGATAGTGTTGATATTACAGTTGAACTAATCGCTCCTGTTGCTCTTGAAAACGGTACTAAATTCTCTATTAGAGAAGGCGGAAGAACTGTTGGAGCCGGAGTTGTATCTGAAATTCTTAAATAATTAAGATATAAAGGTAAAATAAAAATGGATTATTAATAATCCATTTTTTTTGAGTTCTAGAAACCTGTTTCACTCATTGATTGAGTAGTTTTATCTTCATTTTTGTATGTACCGTCAGGATTTAAATCGCCTTTCTTTTCCCAAGGCTTATTAAATTCTCTTGCTAAAGTTGCATTATCATTTAAAGCTTTATATTTTCTCTTTTTTACTAATAAATCAAATTCTCCAATATATTCATATACAACATTATTAAATCCTAGTTTAAATTTATTTAAACCATAGTAAGGATTTTCTTTTGTAAAATCTCCTGTCATACCATTCATATCGACAGTATTAAATCCTAAATTTTTGTAATGCTCTATTAGTTTGTAATGCAGGTAGTGATTAGGATTAAGAAATCGATAATTTTGATCAAATCCACTTATTAAAATATATGCAGAATTGCAAAATTTTATAACTAAGGCCCCGGCAATCGCTATATTAGTTTGATTAGATATATTTTGACTAGCACGGATAATGTCTTGTTTGTATGACGCTAAATCTTTATCAGATTGCATTTTTTGTTGTAGAGTTTTTTCATCTGGTTTATTTTGAAGTTCAACAATTAATTTTTCGTTTCTTTCTGCCTCATCATTATATCTTTTTTGAGCAGTTAATAAAAATTTAGAATAGTCAACCTTGATTAAGAACAAATCAATTTGGCCTTCTTTATTAAATAAATTGTAGTAATCACGGTAATATTCCAAACCTCTTTTTCTCTTTCCTTTAATAAGATCATAGAAAGTTTCTAGGTCATTTAATGAACCGGTTTCAATAGTAAGTCCTCTTCTTTCAGCCTTATTAATTTTGTTACGGACATTTTTTTGAACAGACTTTAATCCATTAAAGTCCTTAAGGTTAATTACTGTATCAAATCTTGGAAATTGAGATTCAAAATAAAGATTATTTCTCAATTTCAAATAACCAAATTTTCCTAATTCTTCAATTAATTTTTGATTTTCATTGTAGACGGTTTTGTAATTATTTTCTGGTCTTATTTCGCCAATTATAATTTCTGGATTAACCTTAACCATAACTACTTTTCTTTTCTTTAAATATTTTTTTAAATCTTTAGTAAAACTTTTTACTAAAGTTAAGTCATTATAATCAATTAAAAATCCCTTAGGCGAATAAGCATATTTCTGAAACTGGGTAATATTCTTTGTCAATATTAAAGCTGCAGCTTTTATGCTTCCATTATTGTCCATATAGCCAATTAAATCATAATCAAAATAGTATTCACTTAATAATTGGCCATAATAATATGATTGATAATGGCTTCTTAAGGGATGATTATTTGCAAATGACTCAAATTGTTCTCGAGTTAGAGATACTATTTTCATCTAAATCATCCTTTTCTAGGAAAAGTATACCATATATAAAATATATTTTGTTGAAAAAAGTAAGTGTAAATGGTAAACTAAACATATAGTGAAGAGGTGTTTTATGACAATTAAAGATATTTTTGCAAGGGAAATATTAGATTCAAGAGGTAACCCAACAGTGGAATGTGAATTAACATTAGAAAATGGGATGAAAGTTTTAGGAAGTGTTCCTTCTGGGGCATCAACTGGAAGCAAGGAAGCTCATGAATTAAGGGACAAAGATAAAGAAAGATACATGGGAAAAGGTGTTTTAAAAGCAGTAGAAAATGTTAATACTGTAATTAAAGATGCTATAGTTGGAATGGAGTTAGATCAAAAAACAATTGATGATGAATTAATTAGAATTGATGGTACTCCAAATAAATATCGTCTAGGCGCTAATGCATTATTATCTGTTTCATTAGCGGTTCTTAAAGCAAGAGCGTTAATTGAAAACAAAGAAGTATTTGAATTATTTGAAGGAAGAAAATTACCTTATCAAATGTTTAATATTGTTAATGGTGGTGCTCATGCTGATAATAATATCGATATTCAAGAATTTATGATTGTTCCAAAACAAGGTACTGCAAAAGAAAGATTAAGAGTTGCTGCTGAAGTATTTCATAGTTTGAAATCAATTCTCCATGAAAAGGGACTTTCTTCTGGAGTTGGTGATGAAGGAGGATTTGCTCCTAATTTAGCAAATAATTATGAAGCACTTAATTTAATTGTTCAAGCTATTGAAAAAGCAGGATACAAACCAGGTGCTGATGTAAGTATTGCATTGGATGTTGCGGCTAGTTCTTTCTACAGTCCTGAAGAAAATTTATATTTAGTAGAAGGAAGAAAAATTACTGGAAGTGAATTAGCAACTTATTATAAGAATATGTTGATTAATTATCCAATAATTAGTATCGAAGATGCATTCGATGAAAATGATAATGAAAGTATGATTAATTTTACCCATGAATTTGGAAGTAAGATAATGCTTGTTGGTGATGATTTCTTTGTTACTAATGCTGAAATATTACAAGAAGGCATAAATAGGAATATGTGTAATGCAATTATTATCAAGCCAAACCAAGTAGGTACTATTTCAGAAACAATCGAAACAGTAAGACTTGCACAAGCATCAAACTATACACCTGTTATGTCTCATAGAAGCGGGGAAACCGAAGATACTACAATTGCTGACTTAGCTGTAGGTTTAGGAATAAACTTTATTAAGACTGGTTCGGTATGTAGAGGAGAAAGAATAAATAAATATAATAGACTATTGAGAATTGAAGAAAAGGTATAAGGGTTAAGTAATGGAAGAATTAATAAACATCGAACCTACAAAAGAAAGTGGTAGAAGAAAAAAATTATTAATAGTATTGATAATATTAATTCTTTTTATGATTGGCTTTATTACATTTTCCTCTAAATTTTTTGTTAATAAAAATATTCAATTAAATGTTGATGTTAATAATGATGGAATACCGGATTTAAATATTGATATCAATGATGATGGAAAATGTGATTTAAACTGTGATATAGATTATGACGGTAAACCTGATATTAATATTGCTCATCGTAATGGGCAAAAAGCCACATTTAATATTGACCTAGATGGTGATGGAGTAGCGGATACAAATCTTATAAACTACCCAGAACCAGGAAACAAATGTCAAAAAAACTGTGATAAAGACAGTGATGGATTACCAGATTATTATATTGATTTAAATAACAATGGTAAATGTGATCTAAACTGCGGAGATAATGCCGAAGAAAAGTGTGAATTCAACTGTGACACAAACAATGATGGGGATTGTGATAAAGATTGTGACACCAATGGTGATGGCATATGTGATTTATATTGTAGCAGCATTACATGTAAAAAAGATTGTGACTTAAATGGTGACGGAAAATGCGATATAAATTGTGACACAAATAAAGATGGTATTCCCGATACAAACATTGATACAAATGGAGATGGAGTATGTGATAAAGAATGTGACACGAATAATGATGGTGTTTGTGACTTATATTGTAAAGATCATCCAAGTTCATCATCAAGCAGTCAAATGACAAGTTCAAGCAAGGTAAATCGACCATCAAGTAGTGTTGTTACACCTGTATATACTATAAATTATGACACGGGAAATCTAGTAAATACTAAAGATGTTATTCCGGGAAGTGTTATAACAAAAACATTTTCCGTTAATAATCCTAATTCAGTAGATATTGGTTATAGAATTCTTTGGGATAATGTTACAAATGATTTTGTAACAGAGAACCTTACTTATGATGTCTTACTAAATGGAATATATTTAGTAAACGGGGCGCAAGCTCCAAAAAATTCAAATACAAATATAATTGCAAATGCTGGAGTTGAACACATCCTTATCAACAGTCAAACTCATTACTTTGAAATTAGATTCCATTTTTTAGAAAAAGGAATAGTTCAAAATGAAGATCAAGGAAAAACTTTTTCAGCAGTTATTAGAGTCGTAAGCGCTCAATAAATAAAAAAACTTAGGAGGTAGTTATGAAAAAATATAGAAAATGGATTATAATATTGGCAATTCTTGCCATATTCTTTATCCCAGTTATTAATGAAATGATAGAAAATAGTAAACCAAAAGGAATTACTTATGAACAATTTAGTGATTTGATGGATAGTAAAGAAAACGCAGTAGTATTAATTGATAAAAAAACAAATCCTACTGAAACAACTCTATATAAAGGCTTGAATGCTTCAACATCAAATAACAAATTAAAAGCATATTTACTAGAACATGAAAATTTAGATGAAAAAGCCAAATTGGAATTAGTAAAATATGATAATAAAATATTAGAGTCACCTTCATTTGTATTCATCAAAGATGGTAAAATAATAGATGTTAGAAGTGGCGGTTATTCAGAAAGTGATCTTAATGTTCTTGTACTAAAAAATTATTATGATGGAAAAGATGATATTAATTATAAGGTTGCTGGCAATGCCGATGATTTCTTTAGTAGAGCAGATGAAGACGAAATAGTAATGCTTGTGCTTGGTAGAACTAGTTGTACATATTGTCAACAATTTAAACCAATTTATAATAAATTAGCAGCTGAATATGATATCGATGTATATTATTTTGATTCAGATGTTTATGATGCTGTTGAATACCAAAAATTATTAAACAAGAATTATATAATACCTGGAAAATCAAGTAGTTTAGTGTCTGAAAATGGTAATCTGGCATGCACAAATGATGGAAAAGACTCAACGATTTCAGCTGGATTTAGTACTCCAACAACTATATTTCTAAAAAACGGAAAATCTATAGATTGTGTACTAGGAGCAGTTAGTGAAAATGAATTAGCAAGCATATTTAAATATCATAAAATTGCTAAAATAAGTAAATAATTGGAGGATAAACATGGGTGTTGTATATGAAAAAGTTTCTGAATTTAAGAAGAAATATCCATTAACATTAACTTGGTTTAGATTAAAGAAACATAGTAAAGTTATTGAGGATCATTTAAACCCTGATGAAAAAGTAATATATGTTTTTGCAGGTCAAAAAAATCGTAATAACTTAGATATTTTTCAAACCTGTGTTGTTTGTTTAACTAACAAAAGGATATTAATCGGACAAAAAAGAGTAACTTGGGGATATTTTCTTAATTCTATTACACCAGATTTGTTTAATGATTTAACTGTTAATATGGGCATTATTTGGGGTGGCATTATTATTGATACAGTTAAAGAAGAAGTCTTTATTTCAAACTTAGCTAGAAAATCACTAGATGAAATAGAAACTGCAATTACAACATTTATGATGAAAGAAAAGAAAAATTATTTTCATAATAAAGTTAAAAATAGAGAGTGAAAATAAGCTCTCTTTTTTTAAAAAGAGGTGAAGTATGAAAAAAATTAACATATTAAGATTATTGCTAATAATCTCTTTTATTGTTTTTATTTATTATTATTTCAGACCAAAAAAATATGAAACCAATTATATTGTTGATAACTATAATATAAAAGAAATATATGATGACGCCTATTATTTTGATATTAGTGATGAAAATTATTCATTTAAATACTATTATCCGATAAAATATCAAACTAAAAGAAAATTAATTAATAAAGTACACACATTTAAAAACAATAATCATTACTGCATTTATTTTGATATAGAAAAATATGACGATTTTCCAATGTGCTATCGAAACAAAGAATTAATTGATTATCGCTTAATAGATGATCCTAAATTTAAAGAATATTTAGATGGAAAAGTTAATATAAATTATAATTATATTAATACCAAATTTGATAATATTAACTTATATTATGGATATAAATCAATTATTGCGATTTGGAATTATAAAGAAGTGTTATACATAAAAAACGATATAATAAAAAGAATTAACATTTTAAAAAGAGATGTCGTTGATAACTCATTAATGGCCATTGCTAATAAGTATTTGTTTATTCCTAATTATGATCAAAATAATAATTTTGATGAGGCTTATATTATTAACTTAGAATCCGGTGTCAAGAAATTATGGAAAATGACAAATTCTATAAATTACGAGAGCTATGTATTGGGAGATTTAGACAATAAAATATATGTTGTTGATAAAAAAGAACGATTAGAATATGAATTAGATTTAGAAAAAGAATTAATTAAGATTATTTCTACAGAAGATGGTCTTGCTAAAATATATGACAATGGGTGGAAGGAAATAGCCTTAAATAAACTGCTAGTTAATAATTATTCATTTAACAAACAGAAGAATAATTATTCGATTGAAGAAAACAAATTATATGTAATAAACCCTTATACAAAAAATAAAATGAGAATAAGTAATATCGAAGATCCTATAATTATTTTTGAACAAAACGATGATATTTTCTATCTTAATGATGATAATTTATATATATATAATAATCAATTAGGTGAAGTTAATATAATTAATTATTATGATTGGAAATTTAACAAAAACAATAAAATATTTATTTACAACCCTTAATATTAATAAATATTTTCTTATTTTCTTATGATATACTATAATAGGAGTTGATAATGTGATAATTAAAAAACCATATGCTTTTTTAATTAAATATTTTAGA
>CAZIUX010000049.1:0-6755 GCA_964542795.1 uncultured Muribaculaceae bacterium | reverse complement strand
TCAAAGGAGCAAATAATATCAAATAAATTAACAGATAATTGAGCTGGAGCAATTTGACTTGTCTTTATTCTTAATCCTTCGCCAGTTGTTACTTTTAATTCACTTTCAGATATGGTCGGATTATTACGATCAGAAAACCACGCAAAAGTTGAATAGGACAAGACTAATATAACTAAAATAATAGTAATAATTTGAATATAATTAGTTTTATTTTTCATATCTTTACTCCTTTATGGAATAATTACTTCCTTTGAATAAGATGCAAGAGTTGGTAAATTTTCTTTATATCTAACATGAACGCTGCCACTTGCAAATGTTTGGTTTGGATTTGTTACAGACGTCCAAACGGCATTTAATAAATCTGTTCCAAAATAATATTCCATGGCAGTGGTTAATCCATTAATAGTTCTTCCTGAACCGGCAGTAACATTTGGTGCTGGATTTCTTACATCTACACTACCTAATTTTATCATACCTTGAACTGTATTGCCACCAATTTGAGCAACACATTCCGGATCTCCTCCCTCTAACCAGATTTTAATATTTACTCTTAATCTGGTGTCTTTAGGGAGCATAATTAACATTTTATTAATGTCTGGCGTTACATCGTCAGAAAGACTTCTTCCGCCATCTTTATCCGAATAAACATAAACATTTTGATTTCCAACAAGCGACGAAGGATTTGTTCCATACGTAAAAACTCCAGAGTTATAAACGGCTTTAGTTAAATATGGATATGAAGGCGATCCATCCTCTTTTGTATTGCCAAACATAAATGATGTACTTCCAGATTGCAAATGAAATGTAATATTAAACCTTAATGCATCTTCACCTGTTCCAGTAAAACCAGTGTCTTTGTGTAAATATACATACTTGTCTATATCGGCAGTTTGTAAAAAGAAATCATAATCTATCATTCCATATGTATTCATATCAATTGCTCCAGAAGCCTGATAAGGAATTGAAACATAAGCAGGGTCTTGTTTAGTAAGACCTTGTCCGTAATCTACCCTAAAATAATTAATACCATCTATTGAAGAAACTTGTTTTAATAAAAAATACTCAGTGTCACTTAATATTGTGGCAAGATCAACTGTTGTTCTAAATGAAGAATCTTCATCTAAAATAATTACTAAACCTTCAGCAGCTGATATTTGCATTTGTGATGCTTCAATTGATGGATTACTTTTATCAGAAAACCAAGCATAAGAAAAAACTATTAAAATTAATATTATTTGAATAATTAAAATAATTCTTCCTAATTTCTTTTTCTTCATAAAAATTCTCCTAAAAATTTAATATTTGTGCTGATGATGAAAAATACTCATCAGTTTCACTAAATCTAACTAATACTTTTGTTCCTGGAACAAAAGTGGGGTTTGTGTTATCAACATACTTTACCCATGTTAAACCATTGTTATACGAGTGTTCCATTCCATTATTGTATCCTAAAATATTATTTCCATTTACTGAAACAAAAGGAACACTTAAATTTTCATCTTTAGTAATTCCAA
Source organism: uncultured Muribaculaceae bacterium (assembly GCA_964542795.1). Classification (GTDB taxonomy): domain Bacteria; phylum Bacillota_I; class Bacilli_A; order RF39; family UBA660; genus JAAZHN01. The sequence goes on along the minus strand of CAZIUX010000049.1, from coordinate 5,241 downwards.
CAAATGAGAAACTCATTAAGAAATATCCACCCTTTAATTCTGTTATTGCTTCTCGGTCATTACCCTCTATCCAAACTCTTACAGTAATTTGCTTTACTTCATTATTTACAATTTCAGTAACTTTTGGGTCACCACCAGAAGAATTTGTTTGAACTTGAGCATTTATTTGATCTTTTAAATTTTCAATTACTGTTGGAACATAACCAGTACCATTAAATTCAAAATAAGAATATTCTTGAGAATTTATAGAATTTAAACTTGGAGTATAAGAACCATTATTATATACCATCTCATAATTCTTATTTGGTGCCCAAACAAGTGACGCTTCATTTTTAGGAGTAAATACCCCTCCACTAAAATCATTGTCAATAAATGCTACACGAACAGCACCTGCAATTAAATCTCTTGAATAATTTCCTCCGCTACTGATTCTCAAAACTGAAGAACCAATTAAATCTTCATAATCAGTTCCACAAGAAGGTCGTACATAAGATCTAGATTCTAAAAACATAGTTGCATCTTTTTCTGATCTAAACATTAAATTAAATTCAAAATAATCTTGATTGGCAACAGCAGGAACGAATCCAATTGGATTACCATCTTCATTTTTATACTCTGCTCTATAAAAATTAACACCATTTCCAGTAATTTCATTTTTAAAGACAAAATCAGTTGGTATCATCAAATTACCTGAGGTATTCCATGTATTACCATTATCAAGTGATACTTCAATTTCATTAAAAGTAAATGTTGTTACATCCATATTGCCCGCTCCACCATCAGATGAAGAAATAAACCAAGCATAAGATACTAATGCAAGTGAAACTGTTAGTATAATTAACTTATAAAAACTACGATTTATTTTTGCATTATTTTTCATCTAATAATCCTATTATTTTATTATAATTACTATTATATTTATTTATTGACTTGGTTAATAGATTTTTGATTTGTTTTAATCTTTCTTTTCTTTTCTTATAAGATAAATCAAATTGATTCATAATCATATTTAAGAAATCTTTTTCGGTCATTTTTTCGTGTTTATTGACAAAATCATCAATTATTTTATTTAAATAATATGAACTAATTGAATTATCATCCGGTCCTTTTCTACCGCTTATAGAATTTAATAAAGCATAATTCAAATAAAATGTTAAATTAAAATCTTCAACCAAGCTCTTATCTGGTTCAACCTGATTACTTTCTTTAACTTCTTCTTTATCTACTAAATCAAAAGTTTCAACCATTTCCCATAATTCTAAGGCTTTTTTAAAACTTTGATTTTTTAAGATAACATTAGTTTTTCTTATGGGAGATCTAACGGGTTCTGCATTAGCAAGTTCTCTAATAAAAGGGCTTTTCATGTAATCATATAAAATTAAAATTAATCTTTCAATTCGATCTGGAATACTCAAAGAAGATGGACTTGATGCCATTAATTCTTCATAACTTTTTGTTTCCATACTCATACTTAATTTAATTTTTTCTTTATTAATTGTTGTTTCACCAGTAAATTCTAATTTTCTTTCGAAATTAGAAAAAGATCCATTAGCATTTCCTAGAGCTTCTTTTCTTTTCTTCAAAAACAAAGTTAAATTTTGCAAAAGTGTATTAATGAATCGGTTTTCATAAATATCAAAACTTTCTTCTTTATGAATATTTAATATATGACTAGGTGTTAAACTATCTGTTTTTTCATCATAATCTTGAATTAAATTTGTATGTGTTGCTAAATGTTTAATAGATTCAAGAGTAATTTTTTTGGCTTTTTCAACTGGAACTACTTCTTCTTCTTGCATAATAAATTTCTTTGGATTTCTAACTATTTTATCAAGTTCTTGCATTCCTTCTTCTGTTTTTTCTAGCCAAGAAAGATCACATTTTACACTTTCAAAGTCAGTCTTGATTGAAAGACTTGAATCATTGTTTTGTAAAAATGGATCTAATAATGTATCATCTGTTTTTTCGGCTAGTTTCAATAATTCATTATTCATAATTACCTCACTAGACTAATTTCTTAAGTCTTCTTAAAAAGTCTTTACATTCATTGAAATTTTCTTTACCATATAAATCACTTAAAAAGTCTATAAAACCATCAATTTCATCACGAATAAATGATAAATTTAATTGCTCGAATTTTCTTAAAATTTTATGCGCTACTATATAATCTATACCATCTATTTCTGTTCCACCACAGGCAACATAAACTGGCACAAAATCTCTTAACTGTTTTACAATACGATTACCAAAAGCTAAACGAAAATGTTCAATTACATAATTATCCATTTTTTCAAGTTTCTCTAAATTTTCTTTAGAAACTTGAATTTCTTTTTTAGCTTTATCAAATAGTCCTTCTAAATATTTACTGCTTATTTTTAAATGACCAGTAATGGGTGCCTCAAAAGGAGCCCCTTTATCATTGATGTCTATTGGCATGGCACGGTCATATACTTTATCTGTAACCATGAATGTCGAGTCATCATTATTGATTGTTCCAATATACCACATGTTATCAGGTAAATGAAGTTTTCCGCCAGGTAAATGTTTTGGATCATTTGGCCAAACACTTGGAACCAAATCGATTATCCATTCATCACGACTGGGCATTTCCAAAATAGATAACATTTCTGCAAAATAATATTCAACACGAGCAATGTTCATTTCATCGAGAATTGTAACATATACTTGATCAACATATGTAGCTTCGTACATTTTTCTAAGAACTTCAGTTTCATTAAACTTTTTAGTAAATTCATTGAAATAACCAAATAATTCTGTTCGGTCACGCCACGAAGGTTGAACTGAAGCGATAATAGCGTCATTTTGGATAAATTTACCAAAAGCATAAGGCAGGGAGGTTTTCCCAGTACCAGAAATACCTTGTAAGATTATTAAACGAGTTGCTGCAAATGATGATATAAATAATCTAATAACTTCAGGCTTATAATATAATCTCATATTACTAGCAGCAAAATTACGAAAAGTATCTATTAATTCTACTAAAGTAAAATTATTTGTTGTTGGTTCAGGAACATAATTTTCCATTGCCTTGTCAATTTCAGTAAGCTTAAAAAATCTACTTTGCCCCTCCATAGAAGCTGTTTCTTCAACTTTTTCTTCACCATCACCGTTATCATCAATCTTACCCTCGGTAGCTTCCTTAATAGTTAAATCAGTTCCTGGTTGTAACCCAAGTTGAGATACTTTCATTGCTAATATTTTTTCTTTATCACTAGTTAACCTAAGAACTTCTCGGTTAAGATTAGCAACTTCTTCTAAAAGTGTTTCTTGCTCAACAAGCGATTTTCTAATTCGAAAATATTTTCTAAATAATAAAATAAATAAAAATACTATTCCCCCAAGTAAGGCAATTACAATTAAGATTGAAACTGCAACTAAAACCCATTGCCCCGTAGAAAATTCTTTTGAATAATCTTTAACAATGTTAAAATAAGCTTTAAAATCAAATATTTTAATGATTCCATTGACAATACCCATAACAATGCTAATTATTCCACTAAATAATTGATTCATAAAGTCAAACAGAAATCTTATAATTACATCCATACGCACACTTCCATATTATATCTATATATATTATACATTTTAATTGCAAGTTAATCAATAAAAAACAGACATAAAAAAGTGTAATAAAATAATTATTACACTTAAACATTGCTTGATATATCTGAACTTTGTTATTTTTTGCTTCCAGCAATGATTTGCTCTTTTTTTGAGTCTATTACTAGAACAATAAAAGTATATAATTGGTAAACAAAGAAGATAAATAGAGGTAGGACAATGAAGATGAAGAATCCCCATTGTGATTTTAAGAAATCTAATATTTTACCAACAAAACCAATTTTCTTACCAGTATAAACAGAAATTATATCTCCTGGTTGAGCATCTCTATTATCTTGTAAAGGATTGTGATCACCTTTAGTAACATATGATATCATGCCGCCATTTTCTTTAATATCAATAATTCTATGTGTTATTACTGTTGGATTACCATTTTTGTCTCGATATTCATCAGAAACAAAAGTAATAATGTCTTGCTTTTCTAATTTGGTTTTTCCATCATATTTTTTAGTTAATATTAGGTCTCCTATTTTTATGGTTGGTTCCATTGAACCTGATTGAATGCTAAGAGGCATAAATCCCATAAAATTAGCTACTCCGTTATTATCCCTACTACTTATTGATACGATTGTAACAAATGCAGCAACTAATACGATTAACCAAATAAGTATATTCAGTGATAACTTTCGTAACTTGCCTTTTTTCTTCATTAATTACACCTCTCTAATATATGTTTTCCATATAAATCATAACATAATTATTATACTTGTAAACAATTAATTATGCAATAGTGAATCGGATATTATATGTAATATTTGTACCAGATGCTGTATTTTCACAATCTACATCTTGGCCTTCAATCCAAGCATATACTCTTAATTTAGTAATTCCAGAAGTAATTGCAGTTATGTCTCCCGATCCTGAAGCAGCTGTCCAAGTAGTTGCAGCACCTACTATTTCATTTGTTTGTAAATTAATTCCTGTTGCCCCTGCAGTAATAGCAGAAAAATGTGTTGTATCAGTAGTTGCAGTAGCACCTAAAGCAACATGATCTACTAAAACACTATTTGCTCGGACAGCATCATAAGTAGCTAATACAGTTGATGCAGTCACAGTTCCACCAGTTCTTGGTGCATAAGTTGAATTTGCATTTGCAATTCCAGCAGCTGTATGAATATTTGCATTTGGTTCCCATAAGAATGTTGAAGTTGTTGTTCCACCCCATAAAGCACGAGCTGAAGTGGCATCTGCAGCAGTTCCTTGATTAATAATTGCTACACGAGAAGCTTGTTTTAATCCATTATCTGTACCATTTGCAACAACATTAGAATCAGTTGTTAATTTTAATGTTTGTGCTGTAGCACTTTGAATGAATACATCAAAAGCAATATAGTCTCCTACTGTTGAAGCAGCAGCTACACTTGCAGATGCAGTTGGATCAGTTCTTTTAGTAGATACTAAATAGAATGTTCCGCCATCGTCTTCAACACTTCCATGATATATATCTAGTAAGCCAGCTGTAGCGGTTTTTGGTGAAGACACAGGAACTAATAATCCTGGGACTTGATTTCTATTTCCAGTATAGGCATTTGTTGTAATGTCAGTTAAAGCTAGCGATGCTTTCCATGTGATCGCATCAGTAGAGATTTGGATACCATT
>CAZIUX010000048.1:0-6785 GCA_964542795.1 uncultured Muribaculaceae bacterium | reverse complement strand
TTTTGTTTCTTCATTAATTTCAACACCTTCTTTAGCTTCTATTGCTTGATGTAAGCCTTCACTAAATTGTCTTCCATGCATTAATCTTCCTGTAAATTGATCAACAATAATTACTTTTCTTTCTTCATTTACAACATAATCTTCATCATTTTTCATACCATAATTTGCTTTTAATGCTTGGCTAATATGATGCACTAAGACAGAGTTTTTTATATCATATAAATTTTCTAAACCAAAAAAAGTTTCAATTTTTTTGCTTCCTTCTTCAGTTAGAGATACGCTTTTTGTTTTAGGGTCATAGGTATATTCTTTATCTTCAACAAATCTTTGGACAGCGCGATTAGCATCTATATATAAATTGGCTGATTCAAATTTTCCACCAGAAATAATAAGTGGTGTTCTTGCTTCATCAATTAATACAGAGTCAACTTCATCAATAATACAGAAGTTTAGTGGTCTTTGAACACGATCTTCTTTTCTTGCAACCATATTATCTCTTAGATAATCAAATCCAACTTCATTGTTTGTTGAATAAGTAATATCAGCATTATAAACGGCTTGTTTTTCTGTTGGGGATAGGTCTCTTATATTTACGCCTACAGTTAATCCTAAAAATTCATATATTCCACCCATCCATTCAGCATTTCTTTGAGTTAAGTATTCATTTACAGTAATAACATGAACACCTTTTCCTTCAAGGGCATTTAAATAGGCAGGGAAGGTAGTTACTAAAGTTTTTCCTTCACCAGTTTTAATTTCTGCGATGTTTCCTTTATGAATAGCAATCGCACCTAATAATTGGCAATAGAAAGCTCTTTCATGTAAAATACGATCTGCTACTTCTCTAACAGTTGCAAAAGCAGGAACTAATATATCATCAGTAGTTTCCCCATTTTTTAATCTTTCTTTTAGGATGTTCGTCATTTCTTTTAACTCATTATCTGTTTTATTTTTATATTCTTCTTCTAAAGAAACTATTTGATCTGCTATATGTTCAAATTTAGTAAGTTCTTTATATTCAGAATCAATTAATTTTTTAAATATACTCATTTAAATCATCTCCATATGTGATATTTTAACATAAAAAAAGAGTTTTTACACTCTTAATTAGTATCTATAATACCGTATTGGCCATCTTTTCTTCTGTAGATAACAGAAAAACAATCTTGGTCTTCATTTTTGAATAAAAAGAAGTCATGATTTAATAGTTCCATTTGTAATATTGCTTCTTCTTCATTCATTGGTTTAAGTTCTATTTTTTTTCTTTTAACAATATTACCAAATTCTGTTTCTTCTATATTTTCAGTTGTTTCATAATCAAAATTGAATTCAGGTAATTCGTTTATGCCAGTTCCTTTTTTCAATTTTGTTTTATTTTTTCTTATTTGACTTTCTATTTTATCAATTACATAATCGACAGCAGCATATAGATCGCTGCGTTTTTCTTCAGCTCTTAGTGTAATTTTTCCTCTTGGAATTGTTACTTCGATTGATTGATCGATTCCTTTTACACTAACAAGTACATTTATGATTACTTCTTCTGGCTCAGAAAAATATTTTTCTAGCTTTTCAAGTTTTTTTTCAATATGGTTTTGAATTGCATTAGTAATTTCTAGTTTTTGTCCACGTATATTTATTTTCATATTTATCCCTCCTATTATTATATTAACATTTTTTTGGGTTTTTTTCTAGTTTATGTATTTTTTATTTAACAATTATTTTGCTAATATTTAAAAAATTTATAATAAAATTTGCCACTAGATATCCTAAAGATATGGATAAAAGATAGAATAATATTCTTGCTTCAAGTGCATGATTTTTTTTAATAAAATTATCGAAATTAACACCACTTAATGCAAAGATAGAGAAGAGAACACTGATAAAATATATTATTAAATCAGTCATTTTTATTCTCATATTCTTTAATTTGATTTATTCTATTTTTATGTCTTTCTAAGTTAGAAAATGGGGTAGTAATAAATGTTTCAATAAACAGTAGTAATTCTGCTAATGATTTATCTGCATCTAGTGCAATTACATTGGCATCATTATCATATTTAGATACGTATGCATCGTTTTGACTATCTACCTTGGCACATCGTATGCCTTCAACTTTATTGGCTGCGATTGAGACTCCAATACCACTTCCACACAATAAAACTCCATAATCAAGATCTTTTTCTTTTACTGCTTCAGAAACTTTTATAGCATATTTAGGATAATCATCTTTTTCATCATAGATTATATTTCCATAATCTATAACATCATATTTTTTCTTTAGTTCACTTAACAATAACTCTTTTTTATCAAACCCACGATGGTCACTTGCAATACCTATTTTCATAACATCACCTATTATCATTATATATTACTAATAAAAAAACTGCAATCTTGCAGTTAATTATTTAGATTCCATTTTTTATTAAATTTTTCAACTCTTCCTGTTTTCTTAGCCTTTGCTTGAGACCCAGTATAGAATGGATGACATTCATTACAAACTTCAATATGCATTGTTTCTTTATTTGATTTTGTCATGAATTCTGTTCCACAAGAACATGTTACTTTGCAATCTTTTTGTACAGGATGTAAATTTGCTTTCATTTTAATACTCCTTCCGCCATGATTAATAAACTAATCATAGAAATTTCGTTTCTTGTAAATTATAACATAAGATATAAATAAATCAACAAATATATTATACTTCTTCAATTATTGATATTTTAGCTCCAACCTGTTGTAGTTTTTCTGTTATATTTTCATATCCTCTAAGAATATGTTCAACTTCATTGATAGTTGTTTTTCCTTCTGCAATTAATGCTGCAGCTATTAATGAAGCTCCCGCTCTAAGGTCAGTAGAAGTAACATCCTCACCGTGAAATTTAGCTTTTCCTTTTATAATTAAATTTTGTCCCATAGGTTCAATATTAGCACCCATTTTGATTAAATGTGGTACATGACCTTGACGATTTTCATAGATAGTTTCTTCAAATAGAGAAGTACCATTACATTGAGTTAGTAAAACACTTACTGGTTGACCTAAATCAGTAGGAAAACCAGGGTAGACTAAAGTTTTTATATTTACTGGTTTTAATTCATCGCTTTTTGATATTTTAATTGAATTACCAGTTATGTCATATTTAATACCCATTTCTTTTAATTTGGATAGAAGAGCATCTAAATGTTCTTTTATTAACCCTTCAATAATTAAGTCTTTACCAGTTAAAGCACCAATAATAATATAAGTTCCGGTTTCAATTCGATCTGGAATATTTTCAATTATTCCATTAGATAATTTTTCAACACCTTCAATTATTATTGTACTTGTTCCCGCTCCAGAAATATTTGCTCCCATATTATTTAAAAATGAAGCCACATTAACTATTTCGGGTTCTTTTGCTGCATTTTCTATTGTTGTAATTCCTTTGGCTTTTGTAGCCGCAATCATTAAGTTAATAGTTGCACCAACACTTGCAAAATCTAAATATAGATTTGCCCCAACTAGTTCTTCAGCTTCAATTAAATATCTATTACCTTCAGAGGTAACTTTTGCACCAAGTTTTTCAAATCCTTTTAAATGAATATCTATTGGTCTTGAACCAATATTACATCCTCCAGGAAAATACATTTCTACTTTTTTAAATTTTGCTAATAAGCTACCCATAAAGTAGTAAGATGCTCTTAATTTATTTCCATATTGTTCTTCTATTAATTTGTTTTGAATATTTTTTGAATTAATTATCATTGTATCATCTGCAAATTTTATTTCACACCCAAGTAATTCCAATATTGTAATTAAATTCCTTGTATCAGAAATATCTGGGACATTATATATTGTCGAAAAGTCATCTGATAAAATAGCTGCTGGTAAAAGTGCAACGGCACTGTTTTTTGAACCGCTTATCTTAATATGACCAGTTAGTAAGTTTCCTCCTTCAATATACATCTTTTTCATAATTTCACTATCCTTTATTTTGTGAACCAAAAAGATTTATCTTGTCTTTAGCTACTTGTTTAATTGCCATTGCACCAGAAGATATAATCTTTCTTGGATCATATTCATTTTGATTTGTTGCCAAATACTCTCTAACAGCATTTGACCATGCAATTTGGAATTCTGTATTAATATTGATTTTGCAAACTCCTAAACTTATACTTTTTCTAATTATATCATCATCTAAACCAGTACCACCATGTAATACTAGTGGTAATTTAGTGGCATTAAAAATATTTTCCATTCTTTCAAATTGAATATTTGGTTTTCCTTTGTATAAACCATGAACACTTCCTAAAGAAGGCGCGAATAAATCAAGTTTAAGGTTTTGTGTAAACTTTAATGCTTCTTCAACATTAGTAAAATGTTCTTCATTTGCTATATCATCTTCAGTACCACCTATAGTACCTAATTCGGCTTCGATTAATTGACTGCTAGAATAATCTATTACTTCTTGAACCATCTTTATATTTGTTTCTATATCATATTTTGAGACGTCAATCATTATTGAATCAAAATCTGAATCGATAGCTTTTTTACATTCATCAACTGAGCTTCCATGATCAAGATGAAGAATAACGGGAATTGTAATATTTAAATCTTCAATTAATCCATCAATCATTTTTCTAACTACATTGTATCCTCCCATGTATTTAGCAGCTCCTGTACTTACACCTAAAAAAACCGGACTTTTTTCTTCTTCACATGCTTCTAGAATATATTTTGCCCATTCTAAATTGTTTATATTAAACTGCGGGATCGCATATTTATTTTGTTTTGCTTTTTCCAATATGTTAATCATCTTTTTTATATCTATCACCAAATTAAATATATAATGAAGTCAAGTTAAAGTCAAATGTAACGATGAAAATTGACATTAATTATTGTCTATAATACATATTCTATCTAGTTTGTTAAAATCTTTATGAATAGATATTTCCGATTTTGGATAATACAATTTTGCTAAATTAATTATGTCTGTTGCTTGAGTAGAACCAATTTCAAAAATTATTAATCCTTTTTCATTAAGTATATCTAGTGATTTCTTTAAGATTTGCTTATAAAAAAGTAAACCATTTTCAGGAGCAAATAAGGCACATTTTGGTTCATATTTTTTTACTTTATCTTCTATGTAATCTTTATCAGAAATATATGGTGGATTGCTAATAATAACATCAACTTTTTTATAATTATAATTACTGAAAGTATACCTAATAAAATCGATATTTACTTGATTAATTGCAGCACTTTTAGTAGCTATTTTTAAGCTTTTACGCGATTTATCAATCGCGATTACTTTGTTATTTGGGAATGTTTTCGCTATTTTTATTGCTATACATCCTGATCCAGTTCCAAAATCCGCGATTGTGATTGACTTATCTTTATATTTTTCTATTATTTTTTTGATAGAAAAATCAACAAGTAATTCTGTTTCGAATCTTGGAATAAGGACATACTTATTAACTAGTATTTCACAGCCAAAAAAATCAACATTTCCAATCAAGTATTGAACTGGATATCCTTTGTTAATTTTTTTTATTATTTTATTTAATAAATTTGGATATTTGTTTTGGATTAATTCCCAATCTTTATCAGTAATTTTGTCTGGTTTCATTTTTAATTGCCTTCTAATTTTAATCTTTGATCCTCATTAATTAATGCTTCGATTATTTCATCTAAATAACCTTCCATTATTCGGTCAAGTTCCATTATACTTAAGTCAATTCGATGATCAGTAACTCTATTTTGTGGGTAATTATATGTTCTTATTTTTTCTGATCTATCTCCAGTACCTATTTTACTTTTTCTATCAGCTCCAACAGAACTTTCTTGTTTTCTTTTTGCTTCGTCATAAATTTTAACTCTTAGTATTTGCATTCCTTTTTCTTTATTTTTCATTTGGCTTCGTTCATTTTGACATGAGACAAAGATTCCAGTAGGTAAGTGAGTTATTCTAACCGCAGAATTTGAAGTATTTACTGATTGTCCTCCGGCTCCACCACTATGAAATACATCTATTTTTAAATCTTCTTCTTTTATATCTACTTCAACTTCATCTACCTCATGCATTACTAGTACTGTCGCAGTTGATGTATGAACGCGTCCTTGTGTTTCAGTTTCTGGTACTCTTTGAACACGATGGGAACCACTTTCATATTTTAATTTGGAATATACGTTTTCCCCTAAAATAGAAAATATAATTTGGGAATATCCACCACTTGATCCTGGTACTTCATCGCTTACTTCTATTTTCCAATTATTTTTTTCAGCATATCTTGAATACATCCTGAATAAATCGCCGGCAAAAATATTAGCTTCATCACCACCAGCAGCACCTCTAATTTCCATGATGATGTTTTTATGATCATTTTCATCTTTAGGGATTAATAATACTTCTAGTTCTTTTTCAATATTAATTTGTTTTTCAGATAAATTATTTAATTCTTCTTTAGCTTCTTGATAAAACTCTTCATTATTTAACATTTCTTTAAGATCTTCAATTTCCTTAAGTAATTTAGTATATTCAAGATATTTTTTTACTGTTTCTTCTAAATTTTTTTGTTCTTGAGACAGAGTTTTTACTTTTTTGAAATCACTTAAAACACCTGGATCACTTAATTCCATTGTTAATTGTTCATATCTTTTATTAATTGCCTCTAATCTTTCAATCATTTGTTATGTTTTCCTTTCTTTATTAATATTATAAAGAAAATCTACAACATAATGTCTTCTTCATCTTCATCAATAACTGTTAATTCACTTAAATCATCTTCGGCATCATCATCATCTTCGT
>CAZIUX010000047.1:5457-6896 GCA_964542795.1 uncultured Muribaculaceae bacterium | reverse complement strand
TACCTAAACCAGAAAAAAAAGAAGAACCTAAAAAAGACTAAATAATGATTTTAAAGATATTAAATTATATTTCAAAGACGGCATAATAGTTGATTTTGAATCTAGCAATAATGAATTATTGAATAGAATATTGTCAGTTGATGAAGGATGTAAATACATAGGAGAATTTGCCTTAGGTATAAACCCAACGATTAATGAACCACATGGTGTTATATTGTATGATGAAAAAATCGAAGGCAGTATCCATTTTGCTTTAGGTCAATCATATCATGATGCATATAATGGTAATGATTCTAGTTTACATTGGGATACTGTTCAGATACAAAAAAATCATATGGTGGAGGAAAATTAATTTCTGATGACGAAATTATTATGAATAATGGTATAATAAATGTAAAGAAAAGAGCATGGAAAATGGAATACGAAAAGATAGTTAAGGATAGCATGAAAGAAAAATATGCAAGACAAATTGTTGAATGGAAGTATGAGGGCAATTATGCAGAATATAATTTGCCAAGCTATGATGAATGTGTTGAAAAAAAATATGGAATAACAAGAGAAGAAAAAAAAGATAATTATATAGTATATGTTTTAGACGGGGAAGTTATTTTTTATTCTAATATGAAACAAATGGATGATAAAAAAATATATATTGGAGTTGGACTAAAACCCGAATACTGTGGAAAAGGAATTGGCAATTATTTTTTAGTGGATAGTGTTGAGGCAATAAAATCTAAATACCCCGGTTCAAAACTGTTTTTAGAAGTCAGAAGTTGGAATATAAGAGCAATTAAGTCTTATGAAAAACTTGGTTTCAAAATCACTCAAAATGTTATTTCTAAGGATAGATTTGGCAATGATACAGAATTTACTGAAATGGAATATAATTAAAAATTTGAAAAAATCTTAAAAACCCGAAGCTACTTCGTTGAACACTATTTTTAGATGCAGCAAATATAAAACCAGTATATTATTAAGAGAAAAAGTATTTAAATTTTACTTTTCTTTTTTTGTGTAAGTTTTACTATTTTGATAATTATCAATAGATGTTTTTAATAGTGCCTTAAATGATTATCCCATTATTTTTACAAACAAGCTATATATATCCTTATTATAAAATTGTTTGATTTTAAGTGTCAGTAGTCAATTATCAATCTGAAATAAATATTTTATTTTTACTTTTTGAACCAATAAAAATACACTTATTTTAGGAAGTGTATTTTTATTGTCAATTTTTTTGTTTATCTATTTCCTGATCAATTGTTAGATTAACCATTTCTAGGTATTTTTTTTTCTTGTAGAAAAATATTGTTGTTTTCCAAACAAAACCACCTCTGAAATTATATTATTATAAAATAATATAAAAGTAAAACAAAAGAGAAAAGTAAAACCTTTTCTCTTTATAGTAAACATTTTTAATTATTAAGCATTTATATAAT
>CAZIUX010000047.1:0-5447 GCA_964542795.1 uncultured Muribaculaceae bacterium | reverse complement strand
TTTAAATCTATCTCGTAAAGAAGCATTACCTAAGCCGGAAAAGAAAGAAGAACCTAAAAAAGATTAAACAAAAAAACTTCACAATGTGAAGTTTTTATTTGCTATTAACTAATTACAAGGACAAGTAAGTGCTTCATAATCATTTGTAGCATAATTATAATATGTACAATAACTTTCTCCACTATAACAAGCACCACATACAGCCGAAGCACACTTTGTATTGGTTGTGACATCTTCTTCTATTTGTGTTTCAAGAGCCCCAAACAAATCTGTGTAAATCTTATTATTTTTTAAATTATTTTGTAATGTTGTTTGTTCTTCATAAGTTAATTCTTCAATTCCTTTTGCTAAAGAAGGATTGATTTTTGTAAATTCAAATTTATTATTTATGGCTAAATCAAGATCAACAGCTAATTCAATTTTTTCATCATATTGGGTAAAAGCAACTTCAAGATTATATGTATTTTTCCATTCATCTTTAGTTGATTTATCTGTGATTTTTAGTTTTATTTCTAGTTCTTGATCACTTGACTTGAATGATAAAGTAAGTCTATCTACATCAGCATCAACGTATTCAAGATTAAGATAATTTTTTTCTTTACCATAACCTGTATCTTCTGTTACTTCAAATTTAAATGTGTATTTGTTATCATAAGCAGTATAAGAAAGTCCTTCTTTATTTTTATAAAGCCTTTCTAGCATTACTAGTTCATATTTATTATTTAAATATATATTTACAGTAATTGGGTCAATTACTACCCCAAGTGTTTCTTTATCAAACATATAATTAATATTATCAATAAATGAATCTAATTCATCAATTACATCTTTTTTAGTTTCTGCCATTTTTATATTTACTAGAATATCAACTGCTTTACTATCATTTTTAATTGCTGTTGCAATATTAGTTAAAATATTTGCATGTTTTTCTTCAGTTAATTCATAACTAATTTTTAATAAACTAATTTCTTTATCATATACTTTTTTATTTACTTTTTCGCTTTTTAAGTCTTCTTCTTTAATAGAGTCTGTATAAGCTTTTGAAATTAAATTAATTAAATATTTAGTATCTTCTTCACTAATTAATACTTCTTCATTTTCAAGCATTTTATTAAATTCTTCTTTAAAATTAAATTTTTCACCACCGACATTTTCTAGTGGAACTTTAATTACTTTATCAAATAAATTTCCTAAATTTATGTATAAATTATTTGAGTCTAATTGAGCTTCAGCACTTAATTCGTTTCCTGAATTATCTTTTAAATTAACTAAGCCTCCAAAACCATTATTTGCAGTATCATATCCCATTGAAAAATTAAAACTGTAATTTTCTAATTCTTTAAGAGCTTCCATATCACTGCTGATTTTTAGATTTCCTTTAAGAGTGGCTTTTTCCTTAATTTCCTTATTGTCTTTATCAAAAACATTAAGTGCTTGAGCCTTGTTAATTAATTCATTGAATTTTTCTATTTGTTTATTAATGCTTGCTTCAAATGATTGTTTGGCAGTTAGCTTTTTATTAAATACAAAAAAATAAACTGCTGCAACTGCTGCTAGTATTAATAAAACTACTAATACTGGTTTTAATAAATTTCCTTTCTTTTTTTCTCCTTCAAAACTTGACTGTGGCATTACTGATGGTTCTTCAGTTTTTGGTAATTCATTAACTGTTGGTTGTTCAACTGGGGTAACTATATCAGTAGGAGCCAGTGTGTTTTGATCAAATAAATTATTATCATTGTTCATTTCTATTTCCTCCTATAATAAATATAGCACTTTTTTATAATAATTGTAGACTAATTAACATTATTGACAATTTCTTTGCTGATTGTTTTATTAATAGGTATATATCCACTTAATAAAATGATATATAAACAACTTAAATAGACTATAAAATAGACACTGTAATTAATTTGATTACTAGACTTTAGTAATGATTTATAGATAAGATTAAGAGCGTTATTGGATATAATAAAACTAATTATAATTGAAATAAAAGCAATAAGTAAATTTTCATTATTAAATATTCTCTTAATATCCCTTTTATTAATACCTAATATCCTTAATATACCAATATATTTTGTTTTTTCTAAGACAGCGATATAAGATAAAATTCCAATTAAAACAATTACAATAATTAATGAAATGAATGAGAACAGCCCAAGAACTACTGTGATTGAATTTATTAATGTTTTTGTTGTTTCTAAATATAAAGAAGCATAGTCTATATAATTAATTTTATCTTTATAATTATTTAAATAAGAAATAATTTTTCCTCTTGCATTATTATCTTTGGGAAACAATGATATTTCAAGAGGGTTAGTATTATAATTATATTTTCTTAATGTTTGATTTAAATTAGTTATTATTTCTTTGTCAATTAAATCATGACTAGACTTTCTTTGTTTATTAATTATTTTTGAGTTTTGATTAATCATCAATAAGTCATCAACTATTTCCTCACTTACTCCAAGACCAGATATTTCTTTATAAGTATCATTATCTTTCTTACCTCGAATAATTCCAACTACATGCATATTGATCTTACTTTTATCATACATATGATTTAAGTCATTTTTAATAAACTCATTATTTTCATAGACGAATATTTCTTCATTACTTAATAGTTTAATATTGGTATTAAATATATTTGGATCAAGATTATTAATTAATGATTCACTTGTTTCATTATTGCCATTTAAAATTATAACCATTTCATTTTTATTACTAGGTAGTTTACCATCCAGTAAATCAAAATTTGCTAACAAATAATCATTCTTATTTATAGATTTTGGTAAAGTAAGAATATCATTTTGACTTATTAAATATAATTTATCTGTTAATAAATAAATATTATCTAAATATTTATTACTAATACCAACTAATAAACTTTTATCAATATCATTTATATATTTTGCTTTTTCAATATTTATTTCATTATTATTAATAGTTATTTTTTTTAATCCATTATATTTAGGATAAGTGTATTCATTACTTGAACCAACAACTTCATTATTTATAATAATAGGAAATGTTTTTAATGAATCGTTTTTATAAGTATCAATTTGTTTATTTAAACTGGTTGAAAGATTTATTACTAATGACAAAGATAATAAGCCAATTGTTGCCCCAAATAAAGTCAAGAAAAATCTTAGTTTTTTGGTTTTTATATTATTAATGGTCAATTTAAATGAATTAATAAGATTAATTCTTTTTCTTTTCTCCTTGGTATAAATCTCTTCATTATTATTTTCTTGTTTATTTGAATCACTAATAACCAGGCCATCTTTTAAAGAAATAATTCTTGTACCATATTTATAAGCAAGATTTTTATTATGTGTGACCATAATGAATAATTTATCTTTTGTAATATTCATTAATAAATTCATAATTTCTTCACTTGATTTTGAATCTAAGGCGCCTGTTGGCTCATCGGCTATTATTATATCAGGATTATTTATTATGGCCCTGGCAATTGCTATTTTCTGTTTTTGACCACCAGATAATTCGTTAATCTTTTTATTTATTAAATCATTAATATTTAATTCTTTTATTACATGGCTAAAATTAATATTCTTTTTATTTATCATTGTTGGAAGAAGAATATTATCTTTTACTGATAGATTATCAATAAGTTCAAACTGTTGTAAGACATAACCAATTTTTTGATGATACAAGTCTTCATCAATTTCAGTAATATTTTTATTTTTATATTTGATTTTGCCCATGCTTGGTTTAGTTAAATTAAAGATTAAGTTTAAAAGAGTGGTTTTGCCACTTCCAGATGGACCAATAATCATTATTTTTTCGTTTTTATTAAAATTTAAGTTAATATTATTTAAGATTTTTTGATCATTAAATGATTTCGAAATGTTTTCTAATTGTAACATAATTCCTTTCTGTTCCAATTAATTTCAATAGACGATGATTAGTATAACAAAAATGATAATTATTTCAAGAAAAATAATGAATTTTCGGTTCATTTAAAACTTTACATTTTATATTTGAATTGTTATACTTATCTTAAGAATAGGTGATAAAAGGATGAAAAAAATGGGTTATTTATTATTATTTACTATAGGAATGATAGTAATGGCTTCAAATGTACAAGCCAAGGTTTGTACCGAATCGGAAATAAATGAATTAAAGTCTTTAGCAAGCACTTTAATAATATCTCCAGAACTAAATACTGAAGGGATTGGATCATATTTTATTGACTTTTATAATTTAGATAAAAGTATTTATGTTGTGGAAAAAACAAATCCAAGTTTTCGTTATGTTAGTGAAGAAGATTCAAATAAATTAAGAGTTGAATTAATAGGCGTTAGTGAAAATCAAACTCTTAATTACGATGTATATGCGTCTGACAGTGAGTGTTATGCTGGTGAATTAAGAACTATTACACTAGATTTACCAAGATTTAATGAACTATCTAAATCAGAAATTTGTAAAGATACACCGGATTTAGAACAATGTAAAAAAACAATTGATTCTAAAGATCCAGTAGTTTATGAAGAAGTTGAAAAAGAAGTTAGTTCGGTCATTAAAGAGGAAACTAAAGACTCAAATGTTAAATATATATTTATCGGAATAATCGGGGTTTCGTTGATTACTGGAGTCTATTTATATTTAAGATATAAAAAGAACCAAGACATTAAGAAAAGAGGAATCATTTAATGAAAAAAAGCAGATTATTAATATTAACCTATACATTAATAATTGGAATCGTTGGATTAATAGCTTTTAATTTTAAATCTAATGAATTATCTAAAATACTAAGCCCTATTTCTAATATAAAGAATGAATATTTTGCAGATATCAGAGATAGTCTAGGTGAGGCAGTGGCAGTTACGACTGGGCCAAAAACAAGTACGTGTCCAAGCGGTAATTATGGTGATTGGCATCGTGTTGTAAAAGACAGAATTGATTATTCAATGAATGAATCTTCTTGTAAAGCAAAAGGGTCTATAGACATAGATGATTATACACAAAATAAATATGTTTGGGCATCGGATTGGGGACACCCAAAATGTTATGTAGATGTGTATAAAAGAACATGCCTTGTTGATGTAATTCCTGCCAAAAATCTAAAAACCGGCGGACAAACAGGTCTTCCTAGTAACAATACTCCAAAAACATCTTATTGTCCTAGCGGTGAATATGAAGATTGGGTTAAAACTAGCAAAGGCCACAAACTGGGCGATGAATATGCAAAAAATTGTAGCGATTACACTACAGAAATAAGCACAACAGGAACATATGCAGTAGACTATAATTCCTGGTGGGGAAACGGAGCTTGTTATCGTGATGTTTACCAAAGAGCATGTAAAAAAACTGCGTCTCAAAATAATCCGACTCCATCAGTCAATAAAGTATATGGTAATGTATATCATACAAATCCCAATACTGCTCCAACTCTAGTTTTTCGATATAATACTGCTGCTGAT
>CAZIUX010000046.1:0-7018 GCA_964542795.1 uncultured Muribaculaceae bacterium | reverse complement strand
AATAAAGATGCTAGTGAAGAGTTTGTTGCCAATATTATTGAGCAAGATGAAAAAATTTCTAACAGATTAAAGAATGTAGAAATAGCAAAAATAATATATGTTCCTGGAAGAATATATAATATAGTAATCAAAAAGTAAGAACACAAGTTCTTACTTTTTTTGCTTTTTTAATGCTTTCTTTTTGTCGGCTTTTTCACCAAATATATTGTAAACAATCCCGCCTGCTAAAACAGGAAAATAGAATGTTAGAAACCTCCAGACAATAAGCGCTGGTGGTAATAACCCCCTAGGAACAAAATTTGCAAAGAAGCTAACGAACCCCATTTCAAGACCGCCGGCACCTCCGGGAGTAGGAACAAAACTTCCCATAATAAAAATATAAATGCCCGTTATAATTGTTGTAAATATATTAAGATGATGGGGAATTCTTAATGCATTAAATATACATTGAGGAATTATAAAGTACATTGACATTGAAATAATTATCAATCCAATTACTTTAGCCATTAATTTATAATTATTCTTAATTTTAGAAAATCCTTCGTAATAATCATTAAAGAATTTTTCTAATTTTTTTTGATATTTATCTTTATTTTTTATTAATTTACATTTATATAAAAAATTATTAATCTTTGTTGCTACCTTGATATTTCTTTCAGCATTTATACTAGCAAAAATCGCAACAAGAAGAAGAAAAAGGTTCGCAAAGAATCCAAATAAAACAAAATATCTTAATATTCTTACATATTTATACAGATCAAATGCGGCATTAACAATTACAGCAATAATACCCATAAAAACGATTGCCACTTGAAACAAAATAAAGTATTCAACAATAATTCCAGTTGCACACGCCGCATCAACTCCACCTTTTTTAAATTCATAAACTTGGAGCGGTTGTCCACCAGAAGAAAATGGAGTGATTCCATTAAAAAATTTAGTCATTATTTGTAATCTAAGCATTTTCCATTTGCTGTATTTTATATTATGGCCTTTAACTAGTGTGTGAAATGCCATTGCTTCAAAATATATATAAGCGAAAAATAATATTAAAGCTAACAATATCCACCATAAATTAGCACGGCTTAATAAGTCAATTGACTCCTTAAAATTGTCTTTTAATAACAAGTATATAAAAATGGAAGATATTAATAAAATAATAAAACTGTTGAATTTAACGTTTTTCATTATATTCTCCCTTATTATATTTCTTGATTACATTAAGATATTTTTTATAGACATTTTTAACGATATTATCCCAAGATTTATAAACTTGTTTATAAGCATTTTCTTTAACCTTGTCATACTTTTCTTTGTTGTTTAATATATCTATTATTTTTTCAGCGAATTTTTTAACATTGTTTTTTGCAATAAAACCATTTATTTCGGGTTTTATTGTTGAAGAAGTTGCTGATCCTTCAAGAAATATTGTTGGTGTCTTTTGACTTGCAGCTTCGATTTGAACAAGTGAATTCGCATCAAATAAACTTGGAAACACAAATAATTTGCTTCTTAAATATATTTTCTTTAGTAACTCTCTGTCTTTTACTTGCCCACATAGTATTACATTTTCTTCCAGTTCTAGTTCTTTTATTTTCTCTCTTAATTTCTTTTCATCAGGACCATTTCCTACAAACAGCATTTTAAAATCATATTTTTTATTTTTTATTTCTTTTAGAACTTCTGCTATAAATAATATGTTCTTTTCAACTGTTAATCTTCCGACGAATAGTAGAACTGTTTGGTCACTTTCAATATCATATAATTTATTTACATATTCATTTGATTTTTCTTCATCTGTTAATAATTCCATGTCAGTACCGTTTTCTTGGACTTTATATTTTCCTTTATAACCATATTCACAAAATATTTCTCCGACACGATTGTTTACTGCCCAACATTCGTCACATTGGTCATATACTTTCATTGTTAATAATGTTAGTTGATCAGTTATTAATTTTGATTTGGTATATTTCATAAATTCATATTTCATTTGTGTATGCATTGTTCCAATTACTGGAATATTTAATGTCTTTGCAACGCTAACGCCTAATTTGCCTATAGAAAACGGTGAATGCACATGAATTATATCAAAGTTTTCATTAACTAATCTTTTAAATAAATCCAATTCGGATTTGGGTAAAGCATAAGTATATTTTGTCGTTGGTATTTTTATACTTTTAACTCTGATAATTTTATAAGGAAAGTTCATATCTTGATCTTTTTTACCATACGAAGGCGCCACTACAACAACTTCAGCATATTTTGATAATCTTTTTGCATAGTTATCAACAACCATTATAACTCCATCAATAGATGGGAAATAATTATCAATAAATAAACCGATTTTGATTTTTTGCATCATTATTCCTCACTTTAAATTATCTATATATTTTAGTATATCACAATTGTTGTTCATAGCCAATAATGATTAATTTTGAATGAAAGCATTAAAAAAAGACCATTATGGTTAATGGTCTATCCTTTATTGTAAAGCTTTATCTAATTTAACTTTAATCGATAATTCTTTTCCATTTCGATTTACTTTGAAATTAGGAGTATCTCCAACTTTATATCTATATAAATAGTACTTTAAACTTGATACAGAATCAATTACATGATCATCGATTTTTATTATTACATCTCCTGGTTTTAAACCTGATTTTCCTGCTGATGAATCTTCATCAACACTCGAAATCACAGCTCCAGCAGTAATTTTATCATCTAAATCAAAGTTGTTTGCAAATTTATTTTGACTTACATCATATATTCTTACTCCCAGTGAAGGTCTTACTATTTTTTCTCCACTTTCAATTACATTTGCAAAGTCAATTGCATCTTCGATTGGAATTGCAAATCCAATTCCTTCTACACCTATGGACATAAGTTTTAGTGATGTAATTCCGATTACTTCACCATTTGAATTTGATAATGGGCCTCCACTGTTTCCAGAATTAATTGAAGCATCTGTTTGAATAACTCTCATCATATAATCATTACCAAATAGATTACTAGTACTAACCGGAACTAACCTGTCTTTACCAGAAATAATCCCTCTTGTTACAGAGCCGGAATAAGCATTATCTAGTGGTGCACCAACAGTAAATACTGTATCACCTAATCTTAGATCTTCACTGCTTCCTATTTCTGCAACTTGAGTTACATATTTTGGATCGATTGTAAGAATCGCCAAATCAAAATATTGATCACTTCCTAATATTTCTACTTCAACTTTGTCCTTGTTTGAAAATATTACTGATACTTTAGAAGCCCCATTTACAACGTGATTATTTGTTAAAATATAAGCTTTGTCTTTCTCTTTTTTATAGACAAAACCTGTTCCACTTCCTTTTTTTAGACCGTTTTGATTATAGTTTTCAACAACAACAACCGCATCATATATTTTTTCTACTGCATCCGCTATTCCTTCATCAGTAATTGTTACTTCTTTTTCCGATTTGTTAATTACTGTTTTGGCATTTTCCATTGGAAAAAAGTACATAACACCATATAGCATACATGCACCAATAAAAAATGAAATTATTCCTACAAATATTGTTACTTTCTTTTTCATACTATCACCTATTCTATATTTATTATATCTTTATAATTCTCTGGAAATCCTATTCTATCTAATACTTTTTCTATAGTAATTGTTTTTATTTTTCCAGATAATATATCCATTTCATACGATATTTCTCTTACAAGTAATCGAAATTCTTCTTCTCTAAGCATAAATTTCATTATTAATATTACAGCAAATAAATCATTTTTTCCATAAATATATTCACCATCCATAAGTGGTATATTTAATGAATAATGATATTTATTATCTAATATTTTTCTTTGTGTACGATGATTATATAGAATATCTTCATGAGCACATAAATTTCTAAAATTAGCTAATATTGGTAAAAAGATTAATAAGTCATCAACATCAATATTATATATATTTGCAATTGCTTCTTGATCTTCTGGCTTCATAATTGTATATAACTCACTAACGATACCGAAAGATAATACTTTTACAACAATCCATAAAGGAATATAACCATAATTCGCCATATAGTGGCTTGTTGCAGAATGTTGTCCCCCATTAACTCTTATTTGTCTTTTCATTTTTTTTATTAAATCATTTACTTGTCTGGCTCTACTTGGTTCTTTAGTAAAATTTGTTATCTTTAAATATTCTCTTTCGCGATATCCATATTTTTTTGATAATTGATATGAAAAAACACTTTTAATATTATTTTCAATAATTAACAAGTTTTTAAAAATAATATTTCTAACTTGACGATCAAAATTAAACATTGAATAAAGTTCTTTAAATGTTGTACCAGGTAAGAAGGTTCTTTCTTTATCACTTCTTAAAAATAAATGTCTATACCCACTTAAAAAGAAATAATTTTCTCTTAACAAAATGTTTTTGGTGTATTCAATATCATCTATTAATAAGCCCTTACTCTTGAGAATGTCAATTTGTTCATCAAGCGTTTTAAATGTTTTTTGCATCATCACATACACCCTTTACTATAAGATTATATCACACTCCATATTAAAATAATATCACTTAAATAGTGATTTTAATGTTAATAAAAAATGAATAAAATGTGAAATATTTTAATTTATTGCGTGTTTGAATCACTTTTTAAATAAGCGTTTATAAGATCGGTTAAATCTCCATTTAAAAAGTTTTCTACATTATTTGTTTCATAATCAAATCGATTATCTTTAATTAATTTATATGGCTCTAATGTGTAACTTCTTATTTGACTTCCAAAATTTATATTAACATTTTCGCCTTTTAATTTTGCTAAGTTTTCTAGTTCTTCTTCTTCTTTTAAAACAATTAATTTAGAAATTAATATACTCATAGCTTTTTCTTTATTTTTTAGTTGGCTTCTTTCGTTTTGACAACTTACAACTGTTTTTGTCGGTAAGTGAGTTATTCTAACCGCTGAGTCTGTAGTATTAACAGATTGTCCACCTGCTCCACCACTATGAAATACATCTATTTTTAAGTCATCTGGATCTATATCTAATGATTTGTCATTTTCAATATTAGGAATTATTGATACCGATGCAAAAGATGTATGTCTTCTACTATTTGAATCAAAAGGAGATATTCTAACTAAGCGATGAACTCCTCTTTCACTTTTATAATAGCCATATGCATAACCACCACTTATCATTGCAGTAACACTTTTAATGCCTGCTTCTTCACCTTTTTGTTCTTCTAAAATTTCAAATTTATATCCTCTTTGGGATGCATATTTTTTATACATGTTGAGTAACATACTTGCCCAATCACAGCTTTCAGTTCCACCAGCGCCAGGATGAATTTCAAGTATACAGTCATATGAATCATATTTTTTATTTAATAAAGATTTAATGTTTAACTGTTCAAATAATTTTACAATCTCTTCATACTCTTTAGTTAATTCATTTATCATAATCATATCAAATTCATCAGTTAAATCAGTTAACTCAAGAAAAGAAATTAACTTTTCTTTTAGTATAGTTATTTCATTTATTTCTTTATTTAAATTGCCTATTTCTAACACTATTATATTTGCTTTATCAACATTATCCCAAAATGTTAATGATTGAGATTCTTTTTGAAGTTCTTTTAATTTATTTTTTTTATTATCAATGTCAAAGAGACCTCCAAAGGTCTTCAACTTCTTTTAAATATATATTTATATTATTTTTTAATTCTCTTAATTCCATATAAATCACCTCTTGATTATATCATATATTATTCTTTTATAAATTAATAACTGATGGAGATACTAATTCTTTTTCCTTATTTAAAACTTCTAAAATGAACTGTTTTATGCACTCATTAACTATTACTTTTGAGCCTTCATGTTTTATTGTTACATCATTATGTGTTCCAGGAAGTCTAATAAATTTACTATTAACTCCTAAACTCTTATATAATTGTTCATTATTATAAAATCTTATTTGAACATTTTCACCAAGTAAGTTATGAATAATTTCAAACTCTTCTTGAGTATAGCAATCTTTATATCTTGGATATGATTTTCCTTCTTCATTAATCTTTTTTACTAAATTACCAAATTCGTCTTTTTTAGGTATTCTTGTACCATACATATTTATAATAAATTCACCATTATCATCAACTTCATAATAACATTCTGGCATGGCAGGATCATTGTCATCTTCAGATCCAATATAATATAATTGAGCCACATTTTTAAATGCATCCTCATCAAATTCATGTATATCTGAAACTCCTAAAGGAAACTTTAATTCCGTACCATTTAATTCTTTCAAAGGAATAATCCCCAGGCCACTATTTCCTCCACATATAACCGCCTTAACGTAATTTGGATATAATGCAGTGAAGGCATTAACGAATTTAGAGCCTGCCGAATAGCCTTCAGCAATAACTTTATCCTCTACAATAATTCCTTTATTTTCTAAAAATTCTTTTGTGAACTTAATCATTTCAACTATTTGTTCAGGAATATCAAAACATTGTAATCTTATTTGTTCTATTTCAAAAGGACTTAATTTATCTTTCTCATTTCTATTTATTTGATCAGAAATAAGGCCTGATAAATCATTATTTCTAATACTACTTCCTAGTGCTTGAGCATAATAACCAACAACTCTAGGAATTAATGGAGTTATAATTGGCATTTTTAATTCACTGGCAACCCACATTAAAGAATTTGGTCTTAAATATGATGATCTTTTAGATACTTCATTAGCATCAGCTAGGTGGTATGCATTTGCCCCTTCAATTAAACTTTTACCACCAGTATTACAAGCATGCATCAAAATAGTAGTGTCAGTTAAACATTCATCGGGAACAAATATAGACAAACCACATTTAAAATTATAGATAGAATTCTCTGGAATAATATATGTTATTCCAGAAATAACTGCCCCATATCTTTCAAAATATACTTTGTGTTCTTCAATCACGTTATCACCTCATATAGTCTATGATTACTTTTTATAATTTAAATCAAAATTAATTTTTATT
>CAZIUX010000045.1:0-7093 GCA_964542795.1 uncultured Muribaculaceae bacterium | reverse complement strand
TATATTAATGCTATTTTATAATTGTAAGGCCGTACGTGAGTCTTATAATATTATACATGGGAGGTATATGAATATGTCAAAATTAGAATTAGTAGAATTTATCGCAAAAAAAGCTGGCTTAACTAAAGCTGATGCTACTAAAGCACTTGATGCTGCAATGGAAGGAATTACAACAGGTCTAAAAAAAGAAGGACGTGTTGCACTAGTTGGTTTTGGAACATTCGCTGCTAAAAAAAGAGCTGCTCGTAATGGAATCAATCCTTTAACTAAAACTCCAATTAAAATTGCTGCAAAAACAGTTGCTTCATTCAAAGCTGGAAGCAAATTAAAAGACGCTTTAAATTAATTAAAATGAAAAGGACTTGCAAAAGTCTTTTTTTATGCTTATATTTAAGTAGGTGATAAAAATGAAATTATACCTTGCAAGCACTTCAAAGTGGAAAAGTGAGATATTAAATACTGTTCACTTAAAGCATGAATGCATAGAATCTGATCACGAAGAAATTTCGGATCAAACTGATGTTTATAAATATGTTCAAGAATTAGCGTTAAACAAAGCTTTGAATGTAAAAGGATGTATTGAATCAGGAATAATTATTGGTCTTGATACAGTCAACTATTTTGATGGAAAAATAATAGAAAAACCGACCTCAATTGAAGAAGCAAAAGAAAATGTACTTAGATGTAGTAATAGATCAAATTCTGTTATAACTGGAGTAGCTTTAATCAATGTTCGAACTAATGAAGTAGTTACTTCAACCAGTGAAACGGTTATATCATTTAACGAAATAACCGAAAAAGATGCTGAATATTATGTTAAAAATGAACCTCTATGTTTAAGAGTATCTGGTTTTGTAGTTGAAACAATAATGTCAAACTTCATTAATAAAATAGAAGGAAGTTATTATAATATTTTAGGTGTACCTGTTGAAACCATTTATAGATTAATTAATAATATGGGTTATAGTTTTGAAGATTTTTCTGATAATCCATTATCGAAGAAATAAATATTTTAAAATTATACTTTACTTAATAATTTTATAAGATATAATAATTCTCCAATTGTGGAAACATGGAATAAAAATTATTGTACTATGACTCTTATAGGTATTCACCAAAACATATCTCCTATAGCTATTTTTAAATTTATTGATGTAAAAACCACTGAGACTATTGAATTAGGAGAATGCTTTTATGATCAAGAAGCATCAAAAATATTTGGTGGGAAATTTTACATGGATATAATTAATGCTACAGGCGATTATGATATAATTTGGAAAGCAATAGATCAAGGAATTACCATTAGCCCTGCTGCTAAAAATTTCGAAGAAGTACAACTTGAATATTTGAGAATGCTTGATGAAGGAGCAAATCCGGAAGACATAAATCAATCAGTGATTAAAATTTTTGAGAATAAAGCAAGAACATTTAGAATCCCTAAATCGGAGGGAAATGACAAAAGTAGGCAAAGTCGAAATGACTAAGCCTACTTTTTTTCCTAATTCACATAAGAAAGTTTTTTTATTTCTCAAATTAATCAATTATATGTTAAGATAATAATGTTATAAATTGGAGTGATATAAATGAAAAAAGATGTTTTTATAGGTGGAGCATGGCCATATGCAAATTATTTTATGCATATAGGTCATTTTGCGGCCTTATTACCTGGAGATATATTAGCTAGATATTATCGACTTAATGGAGACAATGTTATATATGTATCTGGTTCAGATTGCCATGGAACCCCAATTACTCAAAGAGCCATTAAAGAAGAAACTACCCCAGAAAAAGTTTCTGATTTTTATCATGAAGAATTTGTTAAATCATTTAATAATTTAGATTTCTCATATGATGAATATTCAAAAACATCTTCTACTTATCATAAAGATTTAGTTAAAAAATATTTTCTTACTTTAAAAGACAATGGTTATATATATGAACAAGATGTTCCCCAAGATTATTGTGAAACTTGTCAAAGATTTTTATCAGATCGTGAAATAATTGGAAAATGTCCTATATGTAATGGAGATAGTACTGGAGATCAATGTGATAATTGTATGGCATCTCTTGATAGTTCTGAAGTTATTGATAAAAAATGTTCTAAATGTGGTAATAGAACTATAATGAAAAATAATAAACATTTATATTTTAAATTAACTGCATTTAAGGATGATTTGCAAAAATTAATAGATGACAATAAAAACACATGGCGTAAAAACGCTTTAGGAGAAGCCCAAAAATATTTGGACTTTGGCTTTGTTGATCGTGCTGTTACTAGACAAATAGATTGGGGTGTTGAAGTTCCAATTGATGGTTATGAAGATAAAAGAATATATGTGTGGATAGAAGCCGTTTTAGGTTATTTAACTATGGGTAAAAAAGTAGCTGATTCAAAAAATATTAATTTTGATGAATTCTTATCAAATGATAATAAGAGTTTAAGAACTTATTATGTGCATGGCAAAGATAACATTCCTTTTCATACAACAATTTTTCCTGCTGTATTAAAAGGTTTAAATAAAAATTATCGTTTGCCAGATTATATTATTTCAAGTGCTTATGTAACATTAAATGATGAAAAGATGTCAAAAAGCAAAGGCAACTTAATTACTGTTAATGAATTACTAGAAGAATTTACAAGCGATACTTTAAGATTTTATTTTACAATTAATGGTCCAGAAACAAGAGATACGAGTTGCTCAATTGAAGAGTTAATTCAAACGCATAATAAGTTTTTAGTTGGTGCTTTAGGTAATTTCATTAATCGTAACCTATCATTTATTGTAAAAAAGTTTGACGGAATAATAAGAACCTCTGAAATAGATCCTCTTGTTAAAGAAAAAACAACTAAGATCTATGATGAAGTTGGTAAGTTAATTGAACAAGGTGAATTTAAAAATGCAATCAATACTATTTTTGAATATGTTAGTTTTGGAAACAAATATTATGATGAAAAAGAACCATGGATATTAGCAAAAGACAACATTGATGAATTTAATAAAGTTACTTATACATGTGTTTATATGATTTCTAATATAGCTAACTTAATTAGCCCATTTATGCCAAAATCTGCAGAAAAAATTACTAATTTATTACAAATAGATAAGCCTTCATGGAAACACGTAGAAATAACAAACGACATTCACTTAAAAGAAATATCCCTTTTATTTAATAAAATAGAAAAATAGAGAAAATTAAATATGAAAAAATATTACCTGTAATAAAAAATATGTTATCATTATAATGAGGTGAAACTATGAAAAATGGAAAATTAAATCTTTATGAAATAGAAAAACTATTGGCTGAAATAAACAAAATTATTGGAGGGTATGAAAAGAATGGCAAATAATGGCATTACGGCAGAAATGTATAATAGTCTACAATTTACAATAAATCTATACAAGGACAAAGTCGCCAAGCAAGGTTATCAATCATTAACACAAGATGATATAGCTAGTTTGAAAAACATTGGCAGTGTTTTAAATTTATTAAGATTTACTGCTTTAAAAGAAATTGTAAAAAGCGCTGTTCAAGGTAATTACTCAAAAGTTATTGAATATTATTCACAAAAAGAACAAAACTTTCTAGACGGCATTATTGAACTGCAAGATAAGTTAGAGGAAGTTAGTGCTAAAATTGTTGAGTCAATTTCTCGTGGTGATATAGCTAATTCACAAATATATACCAGTGAATATGACAAAATTAAATCCGAAATGGCTGAAAAAAAGAAAATTTATGAAGATTTCGTAAATAGCCAATTAAAACCAGAGGATTTTGTTAAGCAAATATTAGGTCAAGAAGGTAATGAACTAGTAAGAGAAGCGGTTAGAGAAATTGTTGGTACTAGTCAATACCTTTTAAAACCAAGCTTTAATTCTGAACAATCAACTTTATATAGTTTCCCTAATGATGGTGAAGTAGTAATTGATGAAAATTTAGTTCAATTAACTATAGATTATCTTAATGGGAATGAATCAGATATAGAAAACTTAAGTCGACTTGATGAACATATAGAATTTCTTAATATGCTTAATCATTCATCGCCTGATTTTAATGCATTAATTAGGACACACGATCAGTATCTAAAACTAATGGAAGCAAGAAATAATCTTATTGAATCAGTAGAAAAAGCTGAACAATCAAGATTACGTATTTTCAAAACGTCATCAAACAGAAGACGAAAAGAATATGTTGAAAAATGTGTAAAAGATATTAATTTAAGACTGGGAAATTTGAAAGATGATGCAAATTCTTATTATGATGATTTTGCTAAAATATTAAAAGAAAAAAATCCTGGTTTTGTATCATTTGAAGACATTTTTTTAAATGAAAATTTTAATTCATTTGTATTAAGAATTCGAGATGAATATGAGTCAAGAGTAAATGCACAAAAAAACGAAATATTGAGAAAAATTGAAGAATTAAAAACAAAAATCAAACCAGAATATTCAAAACTTAATCCTTCAGATATTAAGCGAATTACTTATTATGGTCGTGGACGTCTTGAAACTACAGAATTTAAAAATATGAGTACAAACCTTGAACTTCTTTCAATAATATCTAAAGCACAAAAAGGAGTTCAAAATCCTACAAATATATTAAGCGGTGATGATGTTTCTAGATATGAAGCCGAAGCTTTAACCGCTGTGGAAGAAGAAATTTCTTCAATGAAAATGTAATTTACAAATTATTGATTCAAACATTTTATTAATATAGAAATAGATAAACATTAAGCGGTTATATAATATAAGAATATTTAACATTAATGTATTTCATTATTAAATCATGTTAGATATTTTTTTAAATAATAAAAAAATCATTGTATTTTGGAAATTTTATGCTACTATATGTTCTAAATGAAGCTTATATTGCTAGAAGTGATAAAATGATTGAGGAGATATAGAATGGAAAAAAAAGGCATAACTAGAGAATTATATAAACATATCAATGTAATTTTTAAACCATATGAAAAGAAAATATCTAAATATGGTCCTGATTCGTTAACAGAGCAAGATTTTGCTGTAATAACGAATATTGGTTTGGTAGATCGCTATATTAAAAGCCTAGCTTTGAAACAAATAGTATTAGAGGTTGCAACTAAAAATTATGCAAAAGTAGCAGAAAAATATTTTCGAGTTGGATCAGTTCATTCTCTTGATATTTCAAGACTAGAAAAAGATGTTGATAGAATAAGTGCTCGATTAGTAGAAGCTATTTCTAAAAATGTCCAAGATGAAATAAATAAATGTTGCATGGAATATGAAAGTGCTAAAAGTGTTCTTAAAGCAAGAATTTCTTATTATGAAGATTATCAATTTTCCCAAGTTAAACCTGAAGACTTTGTTAAAAGAGTTTTGGGTATTGGAGATCCCGAGTTACTAAAAGAATCGATAAAGAAAATCATTTTCTCAGATGAAAGAATTGCTTCAGCAAAAACTGAAAATGGTAATTTGGCTTTATATAGTATATCAAAAGAATATGGATTAGAAATAAATGAAGACTTAGTTCAACTAGCACTAGACTACCTAAATGGTAATCATGAAAATTTAGAAAACTTATATGCACTTAGAGATTTAGAACATAAACTTGAATATGGAGAATTTACTATGTTAGATGCAACGATGCAAATGAATTCTCTTTTAGAATATCGACAATTGCTAGATAGTTGCACAAAATATGCTAAAATAATTAAAAAAATAAAATTTTCTAGATCGCTTATATTTAGAGGAGAATTTAAGGGATATCGTAAGTGTGATATTGAAGCAATGCTAAAAAGGGAAGATTCTATTGTAAATATGTATAAACCTAAAATAGAATCTGCTTATGAAGAAATAAAAACTATTTTAGAACAAAAAGGGCTAAGTGTTCCAAGGTTAGATGAAGTATTATCTAGTGATAATCAAGTAAGGGACTTCATAAATCTAGTTTATGCAGAATATAATAAAATAAAGGATCAAGAAGAAGAAGAAACTCAAAAAAGAATTACTGAGTTATCTTCGTTAATTAATCCTCAATACTTAGAACTTAATCCTAGAGATATTGAACGTATTACTCTATATGGAAAAGATAATATAGATACCAGCCAAGATGTTAATACAAAATCTAATTTAGAACTATTGTTGATTGTTGCAAGAACAAAATATGGAATCGTTAACCCTAGAGATATTATAGAGCCAAGTGTTTATTATAGATTTGAAAGATATACAATTGAAGAACTAGACAAAGTTTTATCTGAAATTAGGGTACATAATTTGGAAATTCCAAGAGCAGGTAAATCAAAAACCTATACTGACGAAAAATAATCATTGCAATAAATTAATACATAATGATATAATTACACTACATATACTTTTTGGAGATGAAAAAGGGTTGAATCAGTATTTTAGTAATAATGAAAATTTAAAAAGTGAATTAAGAATTTTACAATATCAATATAATGATATTGGTTTTTCTTTTTATAGTGATTTAGGAGTTTTTTCTAAAGATCATGTTGATTATGGGAGTAAATTTCTTATTGAAACAATAATAAATAATCAAGGTAAGTATGATAGTATTCTTGATCTTGGTTGTGGATATGGTTTCATTGGAATAGTTCTTGCTAAAGTATTAAATTCTAAAGTAACAATGATTGATATTAATAATCGAAGTGTTCATCTAGCAGAAAGAAATATCAAAAAAAATCTTATAAATGGAAAAGCAATGATAAGTGATGGTTATAATAAAATTAATGATAAATATAATTTAATTGTAACTAATCCTCCTATTAGAGCTGGGAAAAAAGTAATATTAAATTTTTTGTTGAATGCTAAAGATCATTTATTAAAAGATGGAGAGTTATGGTTTGTGATTAGAAAAGATCAAGGTGCAAAAACAATAATAAAAGCAATAAGTGATGTATACAAAGTTGATACGGTTGATAAAAGTAAAGGCTTTTTTGTTTTTTGTGCAAAAAAGATTGACAACCTAGACTAAGGTTGTTAAAATTATAAATTGGTGGCATGTCCCAATAAAAAGGACTTCCAAATAAACAAAATTTATGTATAGGGGTGAAAGAGTGGCATACAAAGTAGAAAAATTTGGTGACCATAGAGAA
>CAZIUX010000044.1:0-7144 GCA_964542795.1 uncultured Muribaculaceae bacterium | reverse complement strand
TTCATACTACAATTATTGGATATAAAAAAGAAGAAGTTAACAAGTTTGTATCAGACGTAATTGTAGAAGTTGAAAAGTTAATTGAAAAAGCTCGTCAAAAAGATGAGATGATTCAAGGACTAAATGAACAAGTAATAAGATATAAAAATATGGAGAATACTCTTAACAGAGTTGTTTTAGTTGCCGAAGAAGCTAGCCATCAAATAAAGAAAATGGCAAGAAGCGAAGGGGATCAAATAATTGAAGAAGCTAAGAAAAATGCTTCAAGAATAGTTAATGATGCTTTAGCTAAAGCCGAAGAAGCAGAGAATGCTGCTGATAATTTGCGCAGAAATATATATAATTATAAAAAACGTATTAAATCAGTAATTGAAGAACAATTAGAAGCAATTGATGATTTAGATAAAAATGACTTATAGTTTCTATAAGTTTTTTCATGGAAAGAAGGAAAAAAATGGAAAATGAAGCTGTAATATTAGAAAATATGAAAAACAATAAACCAATTTTAATAGTTTTTACTGTATTATTAGTTATTGGTTTAATAATTGGTGCTTATTTTTTAGGTAAGAATAGTCAAGATGATAACGATAATTCTTCCAGTTCTTCAAGTAGCAATAACGAGACTTCAAGTTCATCAAGAAGTGATGTAGTTTCACCGACTGTTGTTTTTAACGTAGATGAAGAATGTGGACCCGCTCTAAAAAACAAGATTTGTAATAAAACATTAAAAATAGCTAATAAGGATACATTAATGGAGATTGTTTCAAGAGCGAATCAAGTTGATGATAATCGTTTTCATTATCAGATTATGTCACTTAATGGAACTAAAATTGTTGAGATGCATGACGATAGCATTAGTTTAATAACAATAGTTGATGATTTATTGATTATTGATGTCCATTGTACAAATTGTGGTGGTGGATCATCAGAAATTCCTGCGACTTTATTTATGAATACTAAAGGAGATAAAATCTATGATTTGTATCAATTAGAATTATTAAAGAATTTCGAATATATAAAATATGAAGTTAAAGATAATAAGATTCTTTTTCATACATCATCAGTGGGATATCATGGTGATTATGAACCAGATGTAAAATGTTTCTTAAAGGGTGAAATAACCGGTATTAATAGCTATGGTGGAAAGAGTGGAGTTAATGCTCAAAACTATGACAATTATGCTTCAAGAGTGGTTCAAATAGTCTATGAATTACCTTATTTAGGTAACGATAAGTTTGGCGATTTAGTTAAAATATCTGAAAAAAGATTTAATGAACTTTATACTAAAGAATTTTGCCAAAATGAATATGAAGAGTATGTGGCAGACCCTTTTAACAATTAAAACTCTAATAAACGACTATTTAATTTAATAAACATAGACTAGTTAATAGTCTTTTTTTTTGTTATAATTAAATAGGGTTGTTTTATGAAAAAATATAAATTATACAAAATATCAATCTTGATAAATATTATTGGATATATATTTGGATCAATAATTGGTAATCTAATTAACAAATATAATTTTTTAATTAATTATAAATACGAAGTATTTAATTATTCTTTATTTTTAAGTATATTTTTATTTTTTTGTTTTATATCGATAATTGCTAGAATAGTTGCTAAAAAGAAAAAAATAGAATTAGAAGAAGAAACTAGCCTTGAAAATTTTCAAGATAATTATCTAATTAAAAAGAAAATAAGGTTTAGCGAAATAATTTCATTTTTTATAATTATTTTTTCGCTTAACTACATAATATGGATGATTAATTATGATCCAGATGTGGCATATTGTTATTTTCTATGTACAATTGACGAAACTATAATGATATCAATTGTTGTTTCATTTTTTACAGCTATATTATTTTCATTTATAAGAATCATTTTTGTGAATAGAAAAAAGATTAATTAATATGCTATAATAAATTATTAGAAAGGGACTATTTATGGATAATTTTTTACCAAATATATATCAAAAAAGTATTTATACTATTAATTATGCTAAATTAAAAAAATCAGGAATAAAGTGTCTTATATTTGGTTTAAATAACACGATTTCTCCAATAAAAATAAAAGTTCCAACTAAAAAAATGAAAAATTTATTTGAAGATTTAAAAGATATGGGATTCAAAATTATTATTATGTCAAATTCGAGAAAGAGCAGAGTAGAACCATTTAAAAACTTACTTAATGTTGATGCGGCTTATTTATCTTTTAAACCTTTAAAAAAGAAATATTTAAGAGTATTAAAATTATATCATTTTAAAGAGAATCAAATTGCTTGCATTGGGGATAAATTATTAAGTGATATTTTTGGGGCAAATAGAATGAATATGACAAGTATTTTAGTAAATTCAACTAGTTCTGTTGATTATACATCTTCAAAAATGATGCGTGTTTTTGAAATATTAATTACGAACAAATTTGCTAAAGATGATAAATTGAAAAGAGGACAGTATTATGAATAATAAATGTATCGGCTGTGGGTCAGTATTTCAATCAACTAATTCCAATAGTCCAGGATATATAACAAAAGAAAAGGTTAATGATGCTTCTTACTGTGAAAGGTGCTTTAAAATTATTCATTATGGTGAATCTTTAGTTGTATTAGCGCCTAAAGAGATTGATAGTATTATTGAAACGGTAAATAATGACCATAAACATGTTTTATTTATTACTGATTTATTAAGTATGAATGAAGACATAATAAATGTATATCATAAAATTAATTATCCAAAAACGTTAGTAATTAATAAATTTGATTTAGTAAAGCATTTATTAAAACCACATCAAATTAAAGATTATTTAAATAAAAATTATCAAATTAAAGATAATGTATTATTTTTATCATCAATTAATAATCATAATATTAAAGATTTAATTGAATACTTAGATAAATCAAAAATAAATGAATCATATATGGTTGGTTTTATTAATTCTGGAAAAAGTACAATTATTAATACAATTCTAAAAATGACTAATCAAGAAATATTAGGACTTACTACAAGTTTTATTCCACATACAACAATGAATTTTATTAATATAACAATTAATGATCATTTAACTTTAATAGATAGTCCTGGTTTTTCTTATTCAAAGTTTTTATGTAATAATTTAGATGTTTTAAAGAAAATAGATGTTAAAAAGAAAATAAGACCAGTTACTTATCAAATGAAAGAAAAAGAAACTTTAGTGATAAAAGATTTAATAAATGTTAAGTGTCTTAATAAATGTAATTTAACAGTATACTTGAGTAATAAATTTAGTATAAAAAAAGATTATAAAATAAATTATAAGCAAGTTAAGATTGATATAAGTAAAAACTCTGATTTAGTAATTAAAGGAGTTGGATTTATTAATTTTAAAAATGATTGTGAAATAGAACTTGGAATAGAAGATGAATCTTTAATTGAAGTAAGACCAAGTATTTTTGGGGCGTAATTATGAGTATTATTAAAATAATGAGTGAAAATTTAGCTAATAAAATCGCGGCAGGAGAAGTTATTGAGAGATGTTCTTCGGTTGTAAAAGAATTAGTAGAAAATAGTATTGATGCTGGAGCTGATTCAATTAAGATCGATTTAGTTGATGGCGGTATTAAAGAGATAAAAGTGACTGATAACGGAGGTGGGATGGATGAAGAAGATGCAATTCTGGCATTTACTCCTCATGCCACGTCAAAAATATATAAAGAAGACGATTTATATTTTATAGATACTTTAGGTTTTAGAGGTGAGGCTCTTGCCTCAATTGCGTCAGTTTCAGAAGTAACTCTAAAAACATCAAAAGGAAATGTTGGATCAACAGTTAAACTGCGAGGCGGAAAATTAATATCTAAGGAAAAATCAGATGCTTATCCTGGTACAGTTATTACTGTTGGCAATATTTTTTATAATACACCAGCGCGTTTAAAATTTTTGAAAAGTCCTCAAGCAGAGGGAACTTATTCAATCAGTTTAATTGAAAAATTAGCTCTTTCGCATCCAGGAATAAAATTTTTATTAACAAATAATGGAAATGTCTTAGTAAGTACTTCAGGCAGTAATAATTTATTAAAAACTATTCATGAAATATACGGTTTAAGCATATCTTCTAAAATGATTGAAATAAAAGGTCTTAATGATGATTATGAAATAAAGGGTTATATTGGAAGACCTGAAATATTAAAAAATAATTCTAATCATATGATTACTTTTGTTAATGGAAGATACATAAAGAATAATGAATTAAGAAATATGATTAATAATGCTTATTATACTTACAAACCAGATATAAAATATCCAATCTGTGTAATCGATATTTTAGTTGATCAAACATTAGTAGATGTTAATATCCATCCTACTAAGCAAGATATTAAATTTAGTAAAGTAACTGAGTTACAAAATTTAATTATGGAAACAATAAAGGGATCTTTAGATAAAGAAT
Organism: uncultured Muribaculaceae bacterium; assembly: GCA_964542795.1. Lineage (GTDB taxonomy): Bacteria > Bacillota_I > Bacilli_A > RF39 > UBA660 > JAAZHN01. Next base: position 2,722 of record CAZIUX010000044.1, on the reverse strand, counting down.
TACTTATACAAGAAATTGTTTATGATAAAAATGATGATAACATTATTGTTCCTGATAAACAAATTAATCTTGATTTTAAAGTTAGGGAAGATGATTCTAATACTTATCAAGCTGAATTAAATTTAGATGAGAAAGTAATAAAAAATATCAAAGAATTAGAATTATACCCTGTTGGTCTTGCTCTTGGCACTTATATAATTGCTCAAAATAATGAAGGTATGTTTATTATTGATCAACATGCTGCTCAAGAGAGAATTAACTATGAAAAATATTATAGAGCTTTAAAAGAAAAAAACATTAACAAAACAGAAGTTCTTATTCCGATGACTTTTGAACTTTCTTCAAGTGAATTTAATACGATTATGGAAAATGCAAAAATATTGGAAAACATTGGTTTTGATTTTTCTCTATTTGGCATCAATACAATAAAATTCACTGCACATCCAACATGGTTAAAAGAAGGATATGAAGAAGAATCCATAAGAAAAATTATTGATTTATTAGTTGTTAAAACAACTGAATTTGATATTAATAAGTTTAATGAACATGTTGCGATTACACTTGCCTGTAAATTGAGTATTAAAGCAAATTATAATATAAGTTTTGATGAAATGGAAAGTTTACTTAATGAGCTAGTACTTACTGAAAATCCATATAATTGCCCTCATGGAAGACCAACAATTATTAAGTTTACTAAATATGAGCTTGAAAGATTATTTAAAAGAGTTATGAATTAAAAAAAATATCTTAGTAATAAGATATTTTTTATATTTCAAACTTTTCTGTTGCTTCTAATGATAAGACACTGTCGTTAAGTACAACTTGTAAATTATCATCATCATGATTTGATATATCATCATCAAGATCAATTAATTTTAATATTTCTTCAAAAGATGTTTGACCGTCAATAACTTTTTCTAATCCATCTTGCAACATTGTTGTAACGTCACTTTCATAAACCAGTTTTCTTAATTCATCTTTTTTAGTATTATTTGTAATTGCATCTCTAATTTTTTGATTCATTAATAATACTTCATGTATTGCGACTCGACCGAAGTAACCACCATGGCATTTTTCGCATCCAACTGGTTCATATATTTCATCGACATCTAATTTTAATGCTGTTTTTATAATGCTTTTTTCATAATTAGAAGATTTTCTTCTTCTTTTACAATTTGGACATAAACTTCTGGCTAACTTTTGAGAAATAACGCCAGATAAAGCAGCACCTAACAAGTATCTTTCAACATCCATGTCTAGTAATCTTTCGATTGTATTTAAAGAGTTGTTGGTGTGGATAGTAGATAATACTAAATGGCCTGTGATTGAAGCACGAACAGCAATTCTTGCAGTTTCATCATCACGAATTTCCCCAATCATTATAATATCAGGGTCTTGACGTAAGATACTTCTTAAAGCATTACCGAATGTTAAACCAATCTCATGGTTTACTTGAACTTGGTTTATTCCCTCAATTTTCATTTCCACTGGATCTTCAACAGTAATAATATTTACATCTTCACTATTAATATTTTGCAGCATTGAATAAACTGTTGTTGATTTTCCGGATCCAGTAGCACCAGTTACAAGAATAATTCCGTTTGGAATATCTAATAATTTTAATATTTTTTCATAATTTTTTGGTGAAAAGTTCAAAGAATCAAGTCCAGATAAACTTCTTGAATAATCCAAAATACGAATTACGACTTTTTCTCCATAACCTGTTGGTAGAGAAGACACACGCATATCAATATACTTATCATCTTTAACCATTTTAATTGCGCCGTCTTGTGGTAAACGACTTTCAGTCATATTCATACCAGCAATAATCTTAATTCTGGTTACTAAATTCTTTTTTACTGTTGCGGGGACTAAAGAGTAGTCAATTAAATCTCCGTCAACTCTCATTCTAATTAATAGTTCTTTTTCTCTTTGGTCAAAGTGAATATCTGATGCTCCACTTGCTACGGCATCCAAAATAATATCGTTAACTACATCAACGATGGGTAAAGATTCATAGTCGTAATTTTTGAGCATTCTATTCACCCCAATTATTCTATTCTATAAATCATTATACAATAAAACCGAACTTAAAAGCAACTTAATATAATTAATTTTATTGAAATAAATTAGTATTTAATGTAAAATCAAAGTGTTATTAATTAATGGAGGAAAACATGTTAGATAAAAAATATGATTATATTAAAAGTGAAGAAAAGTGGTTAAATTATTGGGAAGAAAACAAAATTTATGATTTTAATTTGAATGATAAAAAAATATATTCAATTGATACACCACCACCGACAGTAAGTGGTCATATTCATTTAGGACATGTTTTTTCATATTCTCAAACTGAAATGATCGCTAGATATAAAAGGTTATGTGGCTTCAATGTATTTTATCCTTTTGGTTTTGACGATAATGGACTTCCAAGTGAAAGATTAGTTGAAAAAGACTATAAAATTAAAGCTCATCAATTATCAAGAAGTGAATTTCAAAAATTATGTTATGACACAACAGAAAAATATGAAAAAGATTTTAAAATGTTATTTAAAAGGCTTGGTTTCAGTGCTAATTTAGATAATGCTTATAAAACAGTAAGTGATTCGACAATTAAGATAAGTCAGCTATCATTTTTAGATTTATATAAACATCAAAAAGTTTATCATAAAGAAAGTCCTGCATTATGGTGTAATGAATGTTTAACTTCTATAGCTCAGGC
>CAZIUX010000043.1:0-7201 GCA_964542795.1 uncultured Muribaculaceae bacterium | reverse complement strand
ATTACGATTATAAAAACGATTATAATATAAGGGATTAATTCTTTAAACTTTTCATTCATAATGTCACTTCCATATAGTAGATTATAACATAAAAAAAGAAACTTATTTAGTTTCTTTCTTTTGTTTTAAATTCTTTAGCCATTTTATCAACGTAGTTAAGTTTAGCTCTTCTTACAACACCTTTTTTATCAACTGTTATTGAGTCAATAACTGGTGAATGTAATGGAAATACTCTTTTTACAGCATAGCCTTTAGTTTGCTTTCTTACGGTAAATGATTCATTAACACTTCCGCCTTTTTTAGAAACTACTAATCCTGAGAACGCTTGAATTCTTCTTTTTTTACCTTCTGTAATCCATACATTTACGGTTACATTATCTCCGGCACGAAACTCAGGGATGTCTTTTCTAATTTGTTTCTTATTAATTTTGTCAATAAGATTCATTAAAATCATCCTTTCTCTATATTAAACATTGTAATCATAATCAATTAACCAGCGGATTACACTTTTTTAAAAGCACATTGATTATATCATCTAGAATTAAATTAATCAAGCAAATAATAACTTATAATTTTGGCCCACCATATGAGTTAAATTTCTCTTCATATGATAGATTTTTAATTCTAAGTTCGTTTTCTAATATTCTTAATTTTTTTAAGAATAAGCTTTCTTTTTCTTTACTAATAAAATCTTGATACTTATTTAAAATAACACTTCTTAGTCTTGTTATTTCATTTAATGCAAGCATAACATCAGAAGGATTGGTTGTATCATCATCAGTATTTAAAATATACATGACAAGCCTAATTATCTTTTTTATTTTATTATCTATTTTTTGAGTTAATACTAAGTCAATCATTGATGGCTTAATAATTGTAATTTTATCCAAACTAACACTAGCCTTAGCTTTATTTCTAGGCTTAAATTCGTATCCGTCTAATCTATATTGCATATAAATTATTTCACCGGTTTTACTAACTTTTTTTACTAAATAGTTTGGCATATTATCCTACTCCATTAAATCTGGTCTTTTTTTAGAAGTGTTTTCTTTTCTTTGCATCTCTCTATACTCAGCAATTTTTTGATGATTTCCACTTAATAGAACTTCTGGTACTTTCATTTTTCGAAATTCTTGTGGTTTTGTATAAGTTGGATAATCAAGTAAATTATTATTAAATGATTCATCAATAATACTATTTTCATTGATTACACCAGGTATTAATCTTGTTATTGAATCAATAATCGCCATGGCAGGAATTTCTCCACCAGTAAGAACAAAATCCCCAATACTTATTTCTTCATCGACAACAGATAAAATTCTTTCATCGAAGCCTTCATAATGACCACATATAATTATTAAATGTTCTAACTTAGCTAATTCTTTAGCTTTACTTTGATTGAATGTTTTTCCTTGTGGACTCATCATTATAACTTTAGTGTTTGATTTTCTTAGTTCATCTATTGCTAAGAAAATTGGTTCACACATAAGTACCATTCCTGATCCTCCACCATAAGGTGTATCATCGACTTGGTTGTTGCTTAACTTAGAATATTTCCTAAAATTAACTAAATTAATTTGGACTAAGTTATTTTCTATAGCTCTTTTAATAATTGATTCATTTAAAATATTTGTAAACATATCGGGAAACAAAGTTAGAACATCAATTTTCATTTTATTAACTCCTTTACGTTTCTTAAATGAATCTTCTTTTCATTTTTATCAATTTTTTCAATAAAATATTCTTGATAAGGAATATAATATTCTTCTTCATTTTTAATTATTAAAAGATTATTCACATTATTATACACAAAATCTATTACTTTTCCACAATAATCGTTATTAAAGTATGCATTATAAGAAATTAACTCAGAGATTAGGACTTGATTATCCGAAAGATTTAAATCATCTTCCATAATATAAACATTCATAGATCTATATTTTAATACATCATTAATATTATTATATTTAAGTGATGTAACCATATCATATTCTTTGTGATGTCTATATGTTTCAATTATAAATGGTTCATAGCTTTCACCAAAATATAAATGAAATCCTTTTATAAATATTTCTTTCTTATATTCAAAATCACTTTTAATTCGCACCTCGCCTTTAATTCCATGAGTACCTGATATTTTACCTATTTTAATATACATGATTACTCCTATTTAAGTCATAAAGAATTATACTAGTAGCGACTCCTACATTTAAACTTTCAACTAAAGAGTTTGTCTTAATTGTTACAATTTCATCACAAATATCTAGTAAACTATTTTTTACCCCTGCTCCTTCATTTCCTACAATTAAGGCATATTTTTTTTTAACAGTTATTTCCTCATTATTACCATTTACGGAAGATCCAATAATTTGATAATCATTATTTTTTAGTTCATGAATTTTTTCTTCTATTGGACTAAAAATTACATTTATAGAAAATAGTAGACCTTGAGTACTTCTTATTACTTTATCATTATATAAATCAACAGATTCAGGACTAATAATAATTGTTTGAATGTTAAACGCTACTGCACTTCTGATAATTGTTCCTAAGTTACCTGGATCTTGAATATCATCAAGTAATAAAACATTCCCTGTTATTTCACTTTTCTCTAATTTATTACATACTCCGATTACTTTTGGAACTGATACTTGTTTACTAAGTTTTTTCATTACCTTTTCATTAACTATAACGTTCTTAACATTATAATTAGTAATCTCCAAAGAAACAACTTCTTTTAAATACCCATGTTTAAATGCTTCGTTAACTAAATGCTCACCTTCAACTAAAAACAAATTAGATTGATCGCGATGTTTTTTATCAAATAATTTCACTAATTCTTTTATATATTCATTGTTTACTGAGTTTATCATCTAAACACCATCTTTCAATAATTTTCTTGCCTGCTTATAATTTGGATAATATTTACTTACTTCTTGCCAAAATCTAGGTGAGTGATTAGGCTCTATTAAATGGCATAGCTCGTGTATTATAACATAATCTATTAAAGATACACTATATTTATATAACTCTGTATTTATAGTAATAATCTTTAATTTAGTATTGCATACACCCCATCTAGAAGTCATCTTTCTATATCTTAATTTAACTTTAGGTAAATTATTAAATAAGTTATAACATCTTTCAAACCGGACACCGATAAATCTCTTTGCTTCTTTTATATAGAACTTCTCAATATCGCTTTCAGAAGATCCAATAATGTAATTGTTAGAAATAAATGGTTTTTTAACTAAATCGTCAAGTATAACTAAATATGTCTCATCAAGAATAACAAAATTCTTTTTCCTAATCTGTTTCTTTTTAGCATTTTCATACATATTTAAGATACCTTGAGCATTCTTATTAATCATTTCTTTAATTTGATAATCATTTATATTTGGATGACAACTTACATATAATTTTAAATCATCTTTAAAACGAAAATAAACATTTTTTATTTTCTTATAAACAATAACTACTTCAATTTCTTGGTTATCAATAATTATTTTCATTAGTTAACACCCAAGTTAATTTTATCATAATAAATAACAAATAAAAACCACTTTAAAAGTGGTCATATTTATTTAATTTTTTCGGCTGAATTAACAACATCTGCTAAAACATCAAGTACATTTGGAGAAAGTTTTCCATCTTTAGTTGAAAGAGAAGACTCTAATACAAATCCATCTGGGTTAGCTACTATGACTACATAAGATTTTTTATTATCTTTTGTAACTTCATTTACTAACATTTCTCTACCTTTAATAGTTTTATATTCACTCTTATCTACAGTATAACCATCTTTAGTTAAATCATTTTTTACTAAATCTTGATTATTTTTTACTTCTTCTACTTTAGTATATAAATCATAAGAAGACATTGTAATTGTCCAGGATACATTTTCTTTTTTGTCTTCGATGACTATTTTTTCATTATTAACTAGTTTTGCATTATATTTACCAGATATTTTATAATTATATCCCTTATAAGGTGCTACTTGATTTTGATTAAAGAAATATTTAAAACCAAAGAATCCAGCAAATGCAGCACCTATAACAATTAATACTCCGAAAATAATACTAAGAATAATATTATTACCCTTTGCAGCTTTAGGACTTTCAAAAGCCGGTGTTGTTTCAACTGGGATTGGAATTGGCTGACTAACTACCACTTCAGGTTGACTTAACACTGGTTCAGAAGCTACTGGTTGAGGCGTCGGTGTATTTGTTTGAGTAAATCCAAACACATTATCACTAGCAGTCATAACTGGTTCTTCAGTAATGGCTTGTGGACTATTATCAATTACCGGTATTTCTTGTACTAGTGGTTCTTCTGTAGATAATACTTGTACTTCTTCAACTGCTGGTTCTTGAGGGTCCATTACTGGAGAATCTAAAACTACCGGTTCACTAACTATTTCTTCGGCAGGAAACATATTCCCTGTTGAAGAAACATTTTCTAATACAACTTCTTGAACAGCTGGTTCAACAGCTGGTGTAACAGGTTCTTCCACATTTAATACTGGAATTTCAGAAACTACAGGTTCACTAACTGGTTCATCGGCAGGAAACATATTTCCAATTGGATCTACATTTTCTACTACAACTTCTTGAACAGCTGGTTCTACTACTTGAGTAACAACCGGTTCAGAAACAACTGGTTCATTAACCGGTGTAACAACCTCATTAGATAGTGTTTCTTCAACATTATTAGTAACTGAAGTTCCACATACTGGACATTGTGTTTGACCTTCTAATAGAACAAAATTACATGTCTTACAATTCATTTTTAACTCTCCTAATTCACATTACCAAAACCCTTATATTAATTAAATTATAACATAATAATCAACAATTTCAATATAAATTACTTATGCATGTAAAAAAGACATATTGAGTATGTCTTTTAGAATCTTCCGCCACCAGATCCGCCACCACCGAATCCACCTCCGCCGAAGGATGATCCACCACCAAACCCTCCTGAGGAAGCTCTTTGTGAAGCCGCTACTTGAGCAGCAGTTTGAGTTGCAGATCTTACTGCAGTATTGACAGACCTATTAATCATGTTATTAATCATTATATAATCAAAATAATTAAATCCACCAATAGTACTGTTTTCATAATGCATCTCTTGAATTTTGACATTCATTGCTTTTTGAACCTTATTTGCTAAACCAAATATAGTTGCATATACTAAATATCTTTCCCAAAGAATTATTTCTGGTAATTCTTTTTCTTGAAAACGACCAAAGTCATTTAAAAAGTTTTTAAATGCATTCCATTTTGCATAATGATCAGCACCATGGGCAGTTCTCTTTCTTGAACTTAAAACATAAACAATAAATATAATATGAAACACTATTCCAATTATCAATAATGGTATCCATCCAACTGGTTGAGCAAAAGAGAACATAACCATGATACTTGTAATAGCAATAGCGATAATAAAGAATTTTTTACCTTCTTCCCAAAAATTTTGGGCTTCACCGACACTTTTTACTGAGTCTTCCCAATTAGTATAACTATTATTAAATTCTTCATATGTTTTTGTGCTTTTTGCATATGCTTTTAAATCATAATCAGTAAAAGAAGTCCCATTTCCTACTTTATCAAATAAAAATTTTAACAGTATTTTTTCTGATTCATTATCTGAATCACCTAACTTAGTAAAAACATACATACTTTTATTTAAGTTTTCATTAAATTTTTCAACTTTAATTATTTTTTTATATACTAAGTTCATAATCGAAGAACTCATTGCATTTGGAGTAATTTCTTTTTTCATTAAATAATCTATTACTTCAACATTATAATCTTCTATAAATTCACGGTTATATTCAGAATTAAAATTAGTCTTTACTTCCTTATCATATTTCAAATAATAGAAGATACCCATAATTATAAAGAATGCTGAACTTAGTATTGTATACCAACTTGCATAATCAACCATTTTTTGTGCTTCTTCTATTTGTTGATTAGCTTTGTTAGCCATTTCATTTTCATAATCTAAAATATTACTTAACCCATCAATATTTGATTTTTTAGTTGCAAAAGGTACAACTTCCTTATCAAATACTACTCTCACATCAATAGCCCTATTTGGGCCAAAATTAGTGTAAGATGCTTCAACCTGTTTTTTTGAATTAATACTATTTATTCCAGTTAATGGTCCATGAGAAAACACTCTTAATTCATTACTATTATCAGGAAGATTAATTTTTATTATTAATTCATTGATAACTTCTTTATAATCAGCACCAATAAAATCCCAAGCTATTTCAGCAACATCATTATGAATAACAACTACATCTTTTAATGTATATGTAACTAAACTTGCTTGTCTATATGATGATGGCATAAATATTTTCAAATTATTATAATAATTTGTATATACTCCATATTCTGAAGCATTAGCATCGTAAACCAAATCAAATTCAGTTTTATTTTGACTGTTAATTAATGAATAATCTTTACTATCGTAATTAACTCCATATACCCTTAAATCTACTAAATTAGATGCATTATAAATGGAACTACCCCCAAAGTCACTTTTAATTCCAGTAAATAATTTATCATTATTATCAAATTTTAATATTGTTTCAATACCATTGTATGTGCCTTCTAATATTTTTAATTCTTTTACTTCCATATCTCCGTTAGATAATACATTTGCTTCAATATAATATTTATCAGCACCATCAGCAAATACATTTATTGGAAACAAAAAAAGAATTAAGAATAATAATTTTTTTTTCATAATGCCTCCTAAAAAAAACTTACAAAATGTAAGTTTTAGAATTGTACTTTAACATTTTCTCTTTGAGTATTATCAATTTCAAAAAATGCTTCTTTTTTAAATTTAAATAAGTTTGCTACAATATTAGATGGAAACATTTCTACTTTGTTATTTAATGATAAAACTGTATCATTATAGAATTGTCTTGCTGAAGCAATCTTATCTTCTGAATTAGTTAATTCTCCTTGTAATTCTATGAAATTTTTATTAGCTTTTAATTCAGGATAACTTTCAGATAAAGCAAATAATTTAGTTAAAGCTCCAGTTAATTGATTATTTGAAGAAATTTCTTCTTCTGGTGTCTTTGCACTTAAGAATGTGTTTCTTGCCTGAATAACAGCTTCAAGAGTTTCACTTTCATGTTTTGCATATCCTTTTACTGTTTCAACTAAATTTGGGATTAAAT
>CAZIUX010000042.1:0-7417 GCA_964542795.1 uncultured Muribaculaceae bacterium | reverse complement strand
TTTGCCTTTATTTATTTTATAATAATTACTATTAAAGAACCTAAATATAATAAAATAAATAATTATATTAAAGGAAGTATTTTTCTTTGTATGTTAGTGACAATTCTTACTTTTCATTTTATATCAAGACCAGTTTCATTAAGAATGATTAATGGTAAATATGTCATGTCTTTATCTAATATTTTAATAAATTATATATCTCCGATGTTAATTATTATTGAATGGATATCGTCTAAAAAGAATAAAGATATTATGTATTCTGATGCCTTAAAATGGTTAATAATTCCTTTTATATATCTTCTAACTATTATTATATTTGGATTAACGGGTTATACTTATCCAGATTCATTAAATAATTATCCTTACTTTTTTCTAGATACTAATAAATATGGAGAATTAATAGTTATTAGAAATGTAATTTTTCTAGGATCATTATTTTATTTATTAGGAATATTTACAATATTTGTTCATAAAAACATTATAAAATACAAGAATAAATCGCTTTCATGATTTTACAATGATTTTTCTATATGGTATAATTCATAAATGGTGGTTAAATGAATATTAAAAAGCAAATAAAAAAAACCAGAAGCAAGCTTATTAAAATGTTTAAAAACAAGAATTTTTATTATGTAATAATTGCGGGTTTTCCATTTATTCTTTTAGATTTATTTACTAGAATAATGGCAAGAAAAGTTAATTTCTTCTCTGTAAATGCCCTAGTACCCAATTTATTTACTTTTATTTGGAGTTTTTTATTTGTTGGAATTTCTGTTTTATTAAAGAAAAAAGTTGGTAGAGTTGTCTATTTATTATTTTTTACTTTGTCATTAATGACATATTTTGTAAATAATATTTACTACTCTATGTCAGGAACTTTCTTTGATTTTAGCTTGCTTGGTTTAGCGGGTGAAGGATCAAGTTATTTTATAGATGCGATAATAAATGCAAATATTATGATATATTTATTAGCGATTATTCCAATTTTGTTAGTTATCTTTATAAATGGTAAAGTTGCATTCTTAAAAAAAAGTGAACCCAAAAAAATACTGTTTATTTTAATTATTTTTATTGCTTTTCATACACTTACTCCATTATACTTGGGGGATGCAAATAAAGAATTAACATGGAACACATGGAAAAATCCAAGAAATATTTATGAAAACTTTAATGATAATAATAAAAGCATAAGTATTTCAGGTTTATATGAATATACTTTAAGAAATTTTTATATTACTTATTTGAAAGAAAAAAAGACTGACAATGAAACTGAATTAGAATTTTTAAAAAATATATTTGCTGAAATTAATGTTAATAAAAAGAATAAATATACTGGTAAATTTAAAAATAAAAATATTATTTTTCTTCAACTTGAGGGAATTGATAATTGGGTTTTAACAAAAGAACATATGCCTAACACTTATTCATTATTAAATAATTCTATTAACTTCAATAACCACTATTCATATTACAATGGAGGAGGATCAACATTCAACTCTGAATTTGCGGTTAATACAGGATATGTTACACCAATATCATATACTCAAAATGCTTATACATTTAATAAAAATGATTTTCCTTATTCAATGGCTAAAATATTTAAGGATCTAGATTATCGTGTTAATGCATTTCATATGAATACTGGCGAATATTATTCAAGAAAGATTAATTATTCTACTTGGGGATACGATAATTATTTTGGCTTAAAAGATTTAGGTATTTATAAGAATGAAGAATACACCTTTGATACAGAACTTATAAATAATGAATTATTTTATGAAGAGCAATTTGAAAAAGAAGGCAAATTTATAGATTATCTAATTACTTATTCGCTTCATTTACCATTTAGTAAAGAAAAAGGTTTATGTAAGAGAATCTTAGAAAGAGAAGAATCAGAATTATTAAATCCTGATGTTGTCTTGACTGAAGAAGACTGTGTTTATATACAAGCCAAAGAAACTGATGATATGGTTGGTTTACTAATTCAAGCACTTAAAGATAATGATCTATATGATAAAACAGTCATAGTTGCTTATACAGATCATTATCTATATACTTTATCTGATCAAACAATTTTAGAAAAATATAAAGATACGGAAACAAATCTTATAAACAAAACTCCATTTTTTATCTGGAGTAAGGGGATGAAAAAAGTAAATATAAATAAAGTTACATCCCAAATTAATGTTTTACCAACAATTCTTAATTTAATGGGAATATCATATGATCCTAATCATTACACTGGATTTGATGCTCTTGCTAATGATTATAAGGGAATAGCTTTCTTTAATGATTATTCTTGGTATGATGGTAAATATTATGTTAAGGATGGCGAGATAATTATTGGAGACAAAAAGAATACTACTATTGTTGAAGAAAATAGTAGTTATGTTGATTACTTAATTAAGAAAAATGATTTAATTCTAAAATATAATTATTTTAAAAATATTAAAAATGTTCAATTAGATGTACTAAGATAATTATAATGGTGAGTTACTAACAATATAAATTAATCCAAGAACTAAGATTAAAATAATATATATAATTTTTATTATATAGGTAATTAATCTATTAGTCTTGGTTTTTTTAATTTTTTTATCAATAAATTTTTTAATTGGAGTATAGACAATTAAACCTAATCCTTCGTTAAAAATTTGGTTAATATAAGTATTCATTATTTTACACCTTTAGATGTATCAATTTCATCAATAGTAACTTTACTGTTATGAGGAATAGGTTTCCATGTTACATTCATAAATAAAGCCGCATAGATTGTGTATCTACCAATAATATCAAAAGTCGGCCATGTTAAACAAAACAGTAATTTTTTATACCATTTAATTTTATTTATTCTATTTCTTTCAATAATAAATAAGTAAAGTGCCACGAAAGTACTATTTAAATATGTCCCTAATCTGTATAGAATTCTTAACCAAATTACTATTAACATACCAAGAACTAAACTATTTATTCCAGGTTTAATTGATACCTTAATATAGCCAAATAATGAAACTAATAATTTACCGAGTTCTGTACTTGTTGATAAAACATTTAAATCATTAACTCCATATACATAAGTATATATTCCATATAAAATAACACTAAACAATAACCATCTAATTAAGTTAATTAAGACAAATGGAGTTTGTTGCATTAACATATCATATGATGCAAAGCGATGTCTTATTGATTCAATAAATGAATACCACTTATTTCTATGTTTTTTCTCATCTTTATTCCACTTATTCTTAATATATTTTTTACCAAACAGGATATTAAGTATCAGTTTAGGTGCAGTTTCAACAAATGCAAGCAAGTGACCCTTAGACCATCTTAATCTTTGTCTTAAAGCTATTTTCAAACTAGTCGGTTGTTCATCAAAAAATTCTGCCTCATCTTGATAGGTTATTTCGTATCCTTGAACAACTGCGTCAGCAGTTAAAGCACGATCTTCAGTTAATGAAGTATAATGCCATCCATCACGAACTATTTCAGAAGCGAATAAGAAACCTGTTCCTTGAATATTTGTTGCAAGCCTCAAAACACTTCTTGCTCGGTGATTAGCCCTTATAGATCTTAACCAATGTAATGCATAAGTTGATGCGATCCAATTTTCATCAAAGTTTTTTGTATTTCGGTAAGAAGTAATTATTTTTTCTCCAGAGTCAAAAGCATCATTCATTTTTGTAATATAGTTTTTATTAAGTAAATTATCAGCATCAAAAATAAAGTAGCCTTCAAAGGATAACCTGCCATAATCATCTTCAATTTTATTTAATAAAAATTGTAAGGCAAATCCCTTGGTTTTATCAGTATCATTAAATCTTTCATAAACAATTGCGCCATTTTCACGAGCAATCTTTGCCGTTTTATCAGTACAATTATCTGCCACAACAAAAGTAGTTAAATACTTTTTTGGGTAATCTTGTTTTTTTATACTATCTAATAGATTTTTTATAACATTTTCTTCATTTCTTGCCGCGATTAAAATCGCATATTTATGTTTGTTTTTTGAAGGTTTAAACTTTCTTGTAAATAAAAAACCAATTACATAATAAATTGATTTGTAAAATAACATTACACTTATTACTAATCCACTAATATTTAATATTTGTTTTCCCACTGGATAAAAATCTGCTAGTGAATTAATGAATTTTGTTAAAAACATCTGTACACCTCTTATTAATTATTATAACAAATTTATCTTAAAAAAAGAATGTTTATAAGATATAATAAAAGTGGAGATGATAATATGTTAAATAAGAACGATGAAATTAGGGTAATTGCTCCATCAATAAGTATGGTAATATTAAGTGAAGAAACAATTAATAATGCTAATAATGTTTTAAAAAGTATGGACTTAAATGTATCATTTGGCTCGAATGTCATGAAAAATAGAAAATATTATAATTCTGCTTCTATTGAAAATAGAGTAAATGATATTCATGCGGCCTTCAAAGACAAAAATGTTGGATGTATATTAACCGCGATAGGTGGACATAATTTAAATCAATTACTTCCATATTTAGATTATAAATTAATAAGGAATAATCCCAAAATATTATGTGGATATTCAGATATTACAGTTTTATTAAATGCTATTTATGCAAAGACTAAATTAATAACATATTATGGCCCCCATTATTCAACTTTTGGTATGAAGAAGGGTAATGAATATACAGTAGACTATTTTAAAAAGATGTTTTTTCATAATAAAATAATTAGAATAGAATCTTCTTCATCTTTTAGTGATGATTTATGGTTTATAGATCAAGAAAATAGAAAATTCATAAAAAATAAAGGAATGAAAATTAAAAATGAAGGAGAGGCCGAGGGAATAATCTTAGGTGGAAATCTTTGTACTTTTAATCTATTACAAGGTACAGAATATATGCCAAACCCCAAAGAAAATGTAATATTATTCCTAGAAGATGATAATGAGTCAGGATCTAATTTCTTTGTTAATTTTGATCGTAATTTAGTATCATTAATGCAGACTAAATTATTTAAAAGTGTAAAAGGTTTAGTTATTGGAAGATGCCAAAATGAATCGGATATGAATTGTGAAAAATGGGAATGTCTTTTAGATAAAGAAGAGTTAAAAAATATTCCAATTATATATGATGCAGATTTTGGCCATACTACACCGATGTTTACTTTTCCAATCGGAGGATATTGCAGTTTAAAAGTAAAGAATAAAAAGATTAGTTTAAAAGTAGGAGTGAGATAATGGAAAGAAGAGATAAAATTAATTATTATTTAGATCTTGCGGAGACAGTACTTGAAAGAAGCACTTGTTTAAGAAGAAAATGGGGTGCAGTTATTGTTAAAAATGATGAAGTGATTGCCTCTGGTTATAACGGAGCTCCTAGAGGAAGAAAAAATTGTATAGACATAGGAACCTGTATTAGAGAAGAAATGAACATTCCAAGAGGAGAAAGATATGAAATATGCAGGAGTGTTCATGCAGAAGCTAATGCAATTATAAGTGCATCAAGAAATGAATTAATCGGTAGTAATCTTTATCTTGTTGGAATTAATCAAAATGATAATAGTTATGTAGAAAACGCTTCAAATTGTTCTATGTGCAAGAGAATAGTTATTAATGCAGGAATTGAAAATATTTATATTCGGGATGATAAAAATAACTATCATGTAATTACTGTACAATCATTAATCGATAATGATGAATCTTTAGAAGGAAAGCTTGGTTACTAATGAGAGTTATATTTCTTACTGATATCCATGGAATGACTGATAATTTTAATAAAATAAGTAATATTATTGATTCATTTGACTTAATAGTATTGTTAGGAGACATTTTTTCTTGTAATCATCAAAGAGTAAAAGGTGTTTATGATCCAGATTACTTGAGAGATTTTTTTAATATAAGAAAAGATAAAGTAAAATATATTATTGGTAATGTTGACACTATTGAAGATATAAATTCACTCGAGTACAGTGCGTTACCCTTTATGATAATTAATCTTGATGGACTAAAAGTAGGACTTATTCATAATATAGATTCAGTTGATAAATATCCCGATCTTGATGTGATAGTATGCGGACATACACATATTTCCAATATTGATGAAATAGATAATATGATTTATTTAAATCCCGGTTCATTATCTATTCCAAAAGATGGGATTCCTAGTTACTTAACATATGATAATAATCTTTTTACAATATATGATATTAATGGAGTTATAATAGATCAAAAAAAAGTTTGCAATTAAGCAAGCTTTCTTTTAATTTTATATACTTTTACATAATCTTCTCTAGGAACCTTTTGTGTATTTGTTTTTAGAATGTGCTTTAAGTCAACGATAGCTCTATCAACAATAATTCTTACTTCTTCAGGAGTGATTCTCATGAAAGAGGCAATAGTTTTTTCTGAATAAAAATTGTTATTAACAAAACCAAGTCTTAAGGTGAGAATTACTTTTATATCTTCATTATAACACTCAATAATTTCTCTTACTTTATCATTATGCATTTCAATTATATCTCTTGGAATATCTTTATTTACCATTAAGCGTGTACGATTTTTTTTAGGAGCATATTTATATATAGTAATATCTTGTTCCCTAAAAGATACTTTCTTTAATTCTCTAATTATTTTTCCTATTCTGGGATCATTATTTTCATAAACTAGAAAACTTTTTTCATCTAGTCTAGGTCCAAATTTATCAAATAATATTTGTTGTTCTTCTTCACTTAATTTAGAACAGGCATCAATTATATCATTTGGTTCAATCCCCGGAAAATAATCCAAAAGAGATTTAGGTTTATCCATAGAGTGTTCTTTTTTTACTTTCAAAGGTAAATCCAAGACTAATTCGTCTTCTTTATCTTCACGAAAATTTTTCAATTTTCTGATATTAGGATGTTTCTTTAATTCATTTTCGATTTTATTAATAAGTTGCCTTGCTCTTTCTCTTGATATTCCATAACGAGAACCAATATCTTCAAGTTTATGTTCTTTTCCATCGATTAAACCATATCGTAACATAAATATTTTACGATAAATAATTGGGATATCTAATAGATGAATAGCGTGAAGAACTTCTTCTTTTAAAACTTTATCAAAAACAATATTTTCTGTTTCATGTCGTTCGTCATCTGGAACAAAATCTAGAATACTTTTATCTGTTTCTTCTCTTAGTGGTTGATCTCCACTAACAATAGTATGAGAATATTTTTGTAAATTTCTAATTTCTTCTACATTTAAATTCATTATACTTGCAAGTTCTTCATCACTAGGCAAATAACCGTTTTCTTTCATAAAATTATCAATAATTACCTTTAATTTTTCTTGTTTATCACTGAAATGAACTGGAACTCTTATTAATGATTTATGTAAACTAATATAACGAGTAATATTTTGTCTAATCCACCAAGTTGCATATGAAGA
>CAZIUX010000041.1:0-7464 GCA_964542795.1 uncultured Muribaculaceae bacterium | reverse complement strand
TATTTTTAAAATATCCTCTTTAGACATATTAATTTTATCTTCTAATGCTTCTGCTGTTTTTTCTTTATCAACAACATGTTTAGGATTATTAAGATTCGTTGTTCTACTCTCATCCAAATAAGCTATTACGGTATAAGAATTAACATTATGAGAAAGTTTTTCGCCAAAAGCATCTAATATTAAACCACGATTTGCATACATGATTGTTTTCTTAATGTTACGATTAGCAATAAATTCTTTCATATTTGTTTTATCGACAACACTTGAGTTAGCAACATAAATGAGCCTTGCTGAAATTAATGCAAATAAAAAAACAAGCACGAAAAACATTCGATTATTAAATGTTATATTTTTAGCTTGATTTTTCATTACTTCACATCCTAGTTGTCTTTGATTATTAAAATATTATCATTATTATAATTCAATCCATAATCTTTCGCAATTGCTTGAATATTGCTTAATGATGCTAGTTCATTAATAGACATAACTAAACTTTGGTTGATTGATTCTTGTTTACTTATTTTTCTTTTTATTTTTTCTAATTGTATATTTGAAGAAGATAAAGTTGCAGTTGAAAATACTTTCATTATTGCTAGACCAATTATAGTTAAAATAATACAAGATATTAATATTTTTTCAATTCTAAATAGTCTTTTAAACTTCATTAATCTTCAATCCTTTCAATAATTCTTAATTTTGAACTAGTACTTCTTCGATTATTATTTACTTCCTCTATGTTTGGTATAATTGGTTTCTTTGTAATTATTTTATACTTTGGTTGATAATTTTTAAAATGAGGATCACCTTTTATTAATTCGGGTACACTACTAACATTTTTAAAAATGTTTTTTACGATCCGATCTTCAAGTGAATGGAATGTTATAACTGCCAGTCTTCCGCCTGTATTCAGTAATTTTAAGGCATCTGGTAAGACTTTTTCTAATACTTCTAATTCTTTATTAACTTCAATTCTTATTGCTTGAAATACTCTTCTTTCTGGGTGATTAGTTAAATAGTATTTCATTGGAACTGAATATTTTATTACTTCAACTAATTCTAATGTAGTTTCAATTGATTTTTGTTTTCTTTTTTCAATAATATTCTCTGCAATACTTTTACTAAACTTTTCTTCACCATATGCATAAAATATTCTAACTAAGTTTTCATAATCATATTGATTTATTAATTCAAAAGCAGAAAACTTTTGCCTTTGATCCATTCGCATATCTAATTTAGCGTCTTTCATAAAGCTAAATCCACGTGTTGATTGGTCTATTTGTGGACTAGATACTCCTAAATCAAATAGTATTCCATCAACCTTTGTAACACCTAAACTTTCTAATTCATCTCTTAATTTTACAAAGTTTGATTGAATAATTTTATAATTTGAGCTAATTTGCTCTAATTTGTCATTGGCGATCAAGATTGCTTCTGTATCTTGATCGAAGGCGAATAGGAAACCCCTTTTTAATCTCCTTAGTATTTCACTGCTGTGGCCACCGTACCCAAGTGTTGCATCAACATACGTTCCATTTTCTTTGATGTTTAATCCTTCTATGCTTTCTTTTAATAATACGCTTTGATGCATTAAATATCGATGTCCGTTTCTATATATAAATTTTCGGCTATCGTTGCCAAATTATTTTCATTATCACTGAAGAAATTATCCCATCCTTCATTTGACCATATTTCAAGTCGGTCATTTACGCCGATTATAACGCAATCTTTTTTCAAATCGGCGTAACTAACCAATGGGGAGGTAATGTTAATTCGACCTTGTTTGTCAAATTCACATTCAGTGGCACCGGATAAAAAGAATCTTAAGAATTTTCTGGTGTCTTGTTTTGTAAATGGTAGATTTTTAAATTTAGAAACTAATTTATTCCATTCTTTTTCACTATAAACAAATAAGCATTTATCAAGTCCGCGAGTTACAATGAATTTTTCGCCTAGATCATATCTGAATTTTGATGGAATTATTATTCTTCCTTTATCATCAATAGTATGATGATATTCTCCCATTAACATATAGCAATCACCCCACTTTTTACCACTATATACCACTGTCTACCATTATATTACTATTCATTCTCTCTAAAATCAAGTTTTTTATTAAGAAAACAATGAGGTTGTCACCAAAGTGTAAAGTACTATAATAAAACAAAAAAATCATTGTAATCCAATGAAATAAGTATGGTTTATAGACTAGAATATAAGTATTTTATACGTGATAAGAATCTACTTATTCAAGCTATATCATTTAAATAAAAAAAAATACAAATTTTCTTATTTGTATTTTATTCTTTTTCTTTGACTTCTTTTTCAGTTACTTTAACTACTTCTTTGCCTTTATAATATCCACAGTTTGGACATGCACGATGTGGTGCAATTAATTCTTTACAATTTGGACAAGTAGTTAAACTAGGTGCATCTTTTTTAAGATGTGTTCTTCTCATTCTTTTTTTAGTTTTACTAGTTCTTCTAAATGGTACTGCCATTTTTATTCACTCCTTCCGCTTTCAGGAATTATATCATGAAAATTCCCTTGGGTTTCTTCCATAAAATTAATGGGTATTTCCAATAATACATTCTCCCACACAATTAAATTAATATCAAGTCTATTTTTATTGTTTTGTAAATAATATTCAACATTTTGACTTATTTCTAACTCAAATGGATATGTATGGCTAGATTTAATTATACCATTAATTTTTAAATTTAGATTATTTTTAGTATTCAGTATTCCTTTAACAAAACATTTCAAACTCTTAATTTTGGTATTAATCAAATATCCTTTAGGAATGTTAATGTTTCCATTAACTAAAATATCATTATTGTGATTTAAATCCCTAACAGTTAAATACATGCATTCACTTCCTTTGGATATAATTTGTTATTATACTAATTATTTATTAAATGTAAAGAATTTTTGTTATAATCTATTAAAGGAAGTGAATTATGAAAATAATCGGAATTATTGCTGAATACAATCCATTTCATAATGGTCATTTGTATCATATAAACAAAATTAAAGAAATGTATCCTGATTCATTATTAATTTTAATTTTAAATGGATATTTTTTAATGCGTGGGGAAATTTCTTTCTTGTCTAAAGAAGATAAAACAAAGATTGCTCTTCAACATAATATTGATCTTGTGATTGAACACCCTTTTTATTTTGCTAGTAACTCAGCTGATATATTCGCACTATCTGCAATCTATTTACTTGATAAATTGGGGTGTGAAATGTTAATTTTTGGTAGTGAGTCAAATGATATAAAAAAACTTGATGAAATTGCTAATAAACAACTTGATGAAAACAATTTTAATCAAAGACTGAAGAAACATTTAAACGCTGGTATTAATTATCCTACAGCGTTAAGTAAAGCATTAGAAATCGAACTTAATACTCCTAATGATTTATTAGGAGTATCATATATTAAAGCAATTAAAAAAATTAATTCAAAAATCGTTCCCTTAACTATTCAAAGAACTAATAATTATCACGATACTATTTCTAATGATGAAATAATAAGCGCTTCAAATATTAGAGAAAAAATCAAGATGAAAAAAGACATTAATAAATATCTTCCAAAAAATGTTATAGCTAAAATCCAAATTCCTGATGATAAATTATTATTTAATTTAGTAAAATATCAAGTAATGACAAATGAAAATTTAAAAAATATTTTATCTGTTGATGAAGGAATAGAATCAAGAATAATAAAGTATATTAATGAAGTTAATAATCTTGATGAGTTAATATTAAAAATAAAATCAAAAAGATATACTTATAATAGAATTAAAAGAATGTTAATTCATATTTTATTTAATTTTAAAAAAGAAGAAAAAGCATTATATACTTATCCAACATATATTAAAATTTTAGGATTCAATAATCTTGGTCAAAAATATTTAAATGACATCAAAAAGAAAATAGATATTAAAATTGGATCAAAAATAGATAATAATCCTATTAAAGATTTAGAACTAAGATCAGCATTTATCTATGAAATGATAACTGGCAATAAGTCATTATTATTTGAAAAATCTAATAAGCCAATAAAAAAAGAAGATATTTAATCTTCTTTTTGACATTTTGGACAAAAATAAGTACTTCTTCCGCCTACTTTTATTCTAACAATCTGTGTTCCACAATTAAAACATGGTTCATTTTCTCTTTTATGAACTTTTAACTCTTGTTGAAACCTGCCGGTGACACCTAAACTAGAAGTATAACTTCTTATTGTTGTTCCACCCATCGAGATTGCCATATCGGTGACTTCTTTTGAACATGTAATAATATTTTGTAATTCAGGATTATTTAAGCTCTTTCCCATCTTTAACGGATTAATTTTTGCATGAAATAATACTTCATCTGCATATATATTCCCTAACCCACTAATTATTGTTTGATCAAGAAGACAACTTTTTATAGGAAGTCTTTTGTTTTCAAGTTTTTCTTTTAAGTATAGAACATTTAACTTAGAATCATTCGCCTCAATACCTTGTTTCTTTATTTGTTCTAAATCATATAAATGATCTTTAGTTGTTAGAAGCATTTGACCAAATTTTCTTACATCATGATATCTTAAATCACTCTTATTATCTAAATTAAAGATGACATGTTCATGTTTGTAAATATCTTCACCACTATCCCTAATAAAAAATTTCCCTTCCATTCTTAAATGGCTAAGTAAATAATAATCATCAAGTTCAAAGATTAACCATTTTCCAATTCTTAATACATCTTTGAATGTTTGATTTTTAATTTTTTCAAATTCACTTAAATCATTTATAATCATTTTAGGATACATTATTTTAAAATCAATAATTTTGTGATTATAAATTTTCTCTTTTAAAGTTCTTCTTACAGTCTCAACTTCGGCTATTTCAGGCATTTAAATCATCCTTTCTTATTTTATTAAATATTACTAAATAGTAAAAATAAGTTAGTATTACAGAAATAGATATAACTACTATTAAACTTGTTTCTAATAAATAACTGTTTCCACTATATAAGCCAATTATTTTATATTGTTCCATATTAATTGTATTAAGCATATAATTAATATAAATAACTATTGAAGAAAAACAATTAATTAAAGTAATTATAATCAAATAATAGGGCTTATTTTGAATTGTAAGACTAAAATTAATCATGATCATTATTGATAATAAAAATAATATTTTACCTATTTCAAAAGCAATAAAATTCATTTTAAAAGCAAGTATTAAATAACAAATAATAACTGGAATAATTGATAAAAAAGTAGTTATTATTCTTCTTTTATATTTGTCATTTAGTGAAATACTTATCAAAACAAAATACATTGGTAAAAAGATAAGTGCATTAAAAATTAAAGTCGTTAGTAAGTGAGTAAAATCAAATGTTTGATTTAATATCAAAGAAATTAAAAATGATAAAATTATCCAAAGGTAAAAGGTACCTTTAATTGCTAATTCTAAAACTAAATCAAGCTTCGTACCAATTTTTACCAAAACCAACACCAACCTTTAAAGGAACTGATAATTTAACAATATTATCCATTATTTCAGTTACAGTCTTCAAAACAATTTCTTTTTCTTCATTTAAAACATCAAATATAAGTTCATCGTGAACTTGTAAGATCATTTTACTCTTTAAATTTAACCTGTTAAATTCTTTATAAATCTCAATCATTGACATCTTAATAATATCCGCGCTTGATCCTTGGATTGGTGTATTAAGCGCAATTCTATCACCACTTTGACGAACCATGTAGTTGGAACTTGATAATTCATCAATTACTCTTCTTCTGTTAAACATAGTTGTTACATATTCATTTTCATGAGCACTTTTAATAATATTATCCATATATTTTTTTATGCTTGGATAAACTTCGAAATATTTATCAATAAATCTCTTAGCTTCTTTTGGGCTTAAACTTGTTCCTTCGCTTAACCCATAATTACTTATTCCATAAACAATACCAAAGACAACTGCTTTAGCGTTTTTACGCATCTCTTTTGTTACTTCCATTTCACTTACGTTATATAATTTACTAGCAACCTCTGTATGAATATCGGCATCATTTTTAAATGCCTCTATCATCTCTTTGGAATCAGCAAGATGAGCTAGTATTCTTAGTTCAATTTGTGAGTAATCTGCACTTAAAAGCAAGTCATTTTTAGGATAGAAAGCCATTCTGATTTTTCTTCCCTCTTCATCACGAATTGGAATATTTTGAAGATTAGGTTCAATTGAAGACAATCTACCAGTTCTAGCTAAATTTTGCTTATATATTGTATGAATAGTACAATTATCATCAATATAATTTGTTAAGCCTTCTAAATAAGTTGATTGAATTTTCTTATAATTCCTGTAATCTAAAATCATTGAAACTATCGGATGAGTATCAATTAATTTCGTTAAAACTTTTACATCTGTACTGTAACCTGTTTTAGTTTTTTTCCCGTATGGTAATTTTAATTTATCAAATAATATTTCTCCTAATTGTTTTGGGCTAGAAATATTAAATATTTCTCTTGCAGAATCATAAATTTTATTTTCTATGATATCAATCTTAGCTTGATATGTAGAGTTCATTTCATTTAAAATATTCTTATCAACTTTTACACCAGATAATTCCATAAATGAAAGTACACTTATTAGAGGCATTTCAATATTATTAAATAATTCAGTCATTTCTAATGATTCAAGTTTATTTATCGCTTCACTATACTCATTAAAAATATATTTAGCTTTATTAATAATATTACTTTCTAAATTAACAAAATTATTTTTTTTCATATCCTCATATTTTTCAATATTTGTTGTAAGAAGTGCGACATCGTCTTTAATATTACCAAGTAAATATTCTGAAATCATTAAATCAAATGTAGTATTTTCAATATTTTCTTTTAATAAACAAATATTTTTTTTAAGATCAAAAGTATATTTAATATTATTTTTATGTTTGGTAAAAAATTCTTTTATTAAAGATTCTTTTATGAAGTATGAGTGTACCCCATCATAAACTGCTAATCCTAATATATTTGCATAATGATAATTTTCCTTATCACATTCAATGTAGTAAGCAAATTCTCCATTTATATTTATATCTTTTAGATTATCTATTACACTGTATTCAGTTTTTATGTTATCAGTAGTTTTTTCTAAACCTCTAAGCATTGATTTAAATTCAAAATAAGTAAAAAATTCTCTTAGTTTTTCATTGTCTGGTCCGATATATTTTGTATCTTCAAGATTAAATTCATATGGAACAGATGTATAGATTGTCGCGATTTCTTTACTAAAAAATGCACTGTCTTTATCATTAATTAATTTGTCTTTTAACGTTCCTTTGATTTCATCTATATTATCATATACATTTTCAATAGTTTTATATTCACTTATTAGCTTTTGAGCAGTTTTTTCTCCTATTCCTTTAACACCAGGAATATTATCTGAAGGATCACCCG
>CAZIUX010000040.1:0-7524 GCA_964542795.1 uncultured Muribaculaceae bacterium | reverse complement strand
AAAAGAATTGTTGAAATCAGAAATAACAACGGTTTATCTCTACGAGATTTGGCTAAAGAGTTAAATACAACTTCATCTACTATATCAGCCTATGAAACTGGAAAAGTTCTAATTCAAACATCATTTGCAATTGAAATTTGTAAGAAATACAATGTTTCATTAGATTGGTTATGTGGAAAAAAATAAAGAAGATAATTTTTATAAATTTATCTTCTTTTTATTTATTCTATTATTTATATCAATACATAATTCAACTATTTCTTTTGCAAAAAAATCTTCAAATGAATTATAATTATCTTTATTATCAAACAACTTAACTAATTCTTCTATATGAATAAAGCCACTACTTTTTTCTATCTCAATTCTCTTTGTTATACTTTCTTCATCACTATATTTACTTTCTAAATATAAGGCTATAGTTCTTACTAAATATTCTTTTAATATTTCATATGGAATCATTTTTTTATACGCAGTAGATAATCCATTTTGTTTTACTTCTTCATATAAATTAGTAAAATCAAACTCACTATAATATTTATCAACTAATGGATTTATATATGGATGGGAAAATTCATGAAAAATGGTATTAATTTTAGATTTGAATTTAAAGTTATTTTCATCTCCACCTATATTATCTACCCTTTGAATATAGTATTGGCTATCCCCCATTAATATTCCCATACTTCCAGTTGTAAAATTATATAGTTTAATGTTCATTTCACCAAGTTTATAACCATAAAAATCTTGTATAACATTTTCATCAAACACATTATATTTACTCATTGATTTTTTATATTCATTTACTATATTGTCATAAAAAAATTTGTGGTTATTATAAAAATCTTCATAATTTGAATTTACTACAAATTCTTTTAATAGTCTTTCTAACTTTTCTTTATTAAATTTATCATTTTTTAAAGCAACATTTTCTCTTAATTCTTTATTTTCAACTATATTATAATTTTCATCGAGAGAAAGTGCTATAAAAGCTGGTTGATTCCAATTACTAGCTAATCCATAATTTTTAATAAAATCTATAAATTCTTCAGTTATACCTTTTTTATACATAGTATAAAATTCTTTATTATAATTTGGTAATTCATCTTTAAATAATCCTGAAAATAATTCATTATTTAAATCTTTATTAACACAATATAAAATACCATATATAAGTTCTAATCTTTTATCAAAATTAATATTCATAATGCACCTCTATATTCATTATATCATAAGGAGTTCAAAAAAAGAACACTAATTTGTGTCCCATAATTTTTAATATAAATTATTTATATTTTACATAATTAATTAATTTTTCTACATTTTTTCATGAATTCATCAAATATTTTATTAGCATTTTCATCATAATCTAACATTGTTTCTGGATGCCATTGAACACCAACTACAAAATCTCTATCATCATACTCTACTGCCTCTATTAATCCATCTTCTGAATATGCAGAAATTTTTAAATTAACTATATTTTCAACATGATAATTATGTTTACTATTAACTTTTATTTCAGCCTTATTAATTATTTTTGATAAAAGAGTATTTTCCATTATATTCACATCATGAACATATTTCTTTTCTCGTTGATGATGATCAATTAAAGTATTATTTCTTACAGTAGTATCTTCACATATATTATTTTTGTTACTATCAATTCTACACATCATTTGCATTCCTGCACATATTCCTAAAATTGGAATATTTTTTTCTAATGCATAATTATATATAAATTCGTCAAATTCATACCATTTATAACCACCTGGAATTAATAATCCATCACACATATCAACTAATCTTTTTAAGTCATCTTTTTCTTCTTCAGTTAATCTTGGGGTATCTTTAGGTCTAATTGACTCATATTCAACATCTTGAGTAGGTAAAATCATGAAAGGAATACCTTGTTTTTTTACAATAGCTCTTCTAGTTCCTTCCCACATACATATTACTTTATCATCATCACTAGCCATATCTGGCCTACCAATAACTCCTATAATTGGTTTCATTTAAACACCCTCTTTATAATTGTCTAGTATTTTCTTGTTCTTCTAATTCTATGTTATTAATTAAAGAATAAACATCTTCTAACATTTTATATTGAATTGTAAGCTTAAGTGTAGGATGAACAATTGCTGCATCTCTATCCCAAGCAAATCTTGTTGCATCTATTTTAATGTCCCCGTTTGGTAGTAAAATAGTTTTTTTACCATTTTCATCAATTTCAACTTTATCTCTTTGTGCAGGATCAATAAATGTCATTCTATTATGTGATCTATTTGCTGCCATAAAGAAATATAATTCATTAATAGGATCAACAGTTAATTGAGTTCCAGTCCAACCTGCAGAAGCAAATGCTTTACCACTCATAGCATGGAATAATTCAGAATCTGATAAAATAGGATTTTTACTATAACATAACATTCCTAAATATTGAACATATTTTTCTTTTTCATCTTCAATATATTTTTTACCTGTTCTATTTTTAGCCATCATTTCTACATAGTCATCATCTATTACTTGCCCACCAATTATACCTTTAGCTAAAGAAGTCATATCGCTTGCAGTTGAAAACATTCCTGCATGCCCACTTAATATACCTTCTTGTTGTCCCATAATTTGAGCCTTTGGATCATAAACAGTTCCTTTTGGCGCATTTGTTGTAATAGAAAAATTACCATCTTTATAATATTTTCCATCAAAATTTGTGCTAGCTGTTCTATCTAATTTTATTTTAGGAACAACGACATGTGTATCTATCATTTTTAATTTTTTTAAAATATTTTCATCTATAAATTGATAGTAATTCATTCCACTAGCATTTTCAATAACATATTTAAGGACCATTGCTCCCATATCAGTATATGGTCTTCTATTATTTGATTCTTTATCAACTTCTATATCAAATAATATTTGTTCAGCTTCTTCTTTTGATGATGCCCTATCTACTCTTCCATTTGTTTTTAATGGAACACCAAAAGTAATTAAGTCATATATAGTTATACCTTTTAGATTTTTAAATTCAGGTGCATACTTAACTATTTCATCATTTAAATTTATAGTTCCATTTTGAACTAATTTTAATATACTTAAGCTTGTGAAAATTTTAGTTACTGAAGCTAAATCAAAAATAGTATCTTCAGTCATTTTTTCTAAAGCAGGAACAAACTCACCTTTATCATTTAAACTAACTTCTTGTCTATTACCAATAACCACAGTTTCTTTATAGTTTTTAGTTCCATAACTAAATACCATACCAGGTACCATTTCTTTTTTATTTATAAAATCATTTAGGTTTTCCTCAACACCTGAATTTTCAAACAATTTATTTCTTAATTCTTCTATTGTGTAATCCTTATATTTTGATACCAATTCTAAGACTGGCTTTAATAAATCATAATAATCTTTTTTAGTAAATAATCCTTGTTGCTCTTTTAAAGCACCATTATTTTGATTTTGAAATAATAATTCAACATAATTGTCTAAATAATTCTCTGTCATAAAATTTCCTCCTAAGTTAATACAATTATACCAAAAAATATAATATAATACAAAAAAGTAAAACTTTTATTTTACTTTTTTTAACTGTTTATCACTTTTTTCAACATGAATATTTGAATATCTTAACCCTCTTATTTCACTATTTAGAATTTCTAACTCAACATTATTCTTTAAACATTTATAAACCATATTTGCATATTTTTTTATTCGTTCTTTTTCTTTTCCAGTTACATCAATTTTAAAATTATATCCTAAAATGTTTTTTCCTACTAAAAATTCAATAGGCATTTCTCCACAAAAACCATCTTTATCAAAGCATTCAAATTTAGAAAGATATAAAGTATAAATTATACCATCATCAACAATTTTCCCTTCATATCCATATCTGCTACCATCACCACTATATTTTATTTCACAAGCAAAATTTCCATTTAAATCAATTGATTCTACATCAGTAAGACCATTTTTCTTTAATATTTTAATATTATCACTTAATTGTTCTAATTTATTTTTCATATTTCTTCCCCCTTTAATTGCTGTATATCCTAACATAATTATTATTCCTTGTCAAATTTACATCTTGACTTTGTTATTTATTTTTTAAAGTTTCCCTCATAGTAAAACCTCCAACAAATACTTAAATTAATTTTTCTATTTTAAATTGATATAATTCTAATTTTTCATTTAAAATCATATAATCATATTTATCTTTTAATTCATTTATTAATTCCTTATCCCAAGTATTGATGTAAATTATTTTAGAATTATTTAGATATTTAAATTGAATATTTAAATATTCTTTTTTTGCTCTATTATTTAAATAATTTATTGTTTTTTCTAAATCATCAGATAAATCATCTATTTCCTTATTCATATTATTTACAATATTTTTTATAGAATTTGATATATTACAACTTTTAATGCTCATACTGTATTTATTATCAGAATGTATAAAACTAATACCTAGATTTTCTTTTTTTATTTTTTTTAATATATCTATAACTTTATCTATATTAACATTTAAATCAAATGCTATATAACTTTTTTTCTCATTATGACCTCTACAGCATCCTATAGTATGTATTCCTTGATTCCATACTTCTAGCAATAATTTTTCTAAATAAATATCACCTTCACTAAATACTTTAGCATACTTTTCTTTATCAGTTATTATATCTTCATAAAACATTTTTGATATACTATTATTCATGCTAACATCACCTTTATTATTTAATATTATCAAGCAAATTTTCTAATTCATTATATATTTTAATAGTTTCTTCTTTTTGCTCTAATGGATTATTGATTAATTTTTTTAAATAATTAATTCCATATGTATTTTTTATATAACTTACTAAACTATAATAATTTATGTACCAAACTCTTTTATCATTTAATAAATCTTCTAATAAACAATTATTAAGTTTATAATTAATATTTCCATACTGATTTGACAAAACAATTGCTAGGCCTTCCCTTAGCCAAATTAAACAATCTCTATACAACCCTACATCTTCTTGAACCACATGAACAAATTCGTGCAATAATGTTTTAAAATAATAATCTAAATTATTATTCTCATGAGTTTTTCTTTTAATAAATTCATCATACGATAATATATAAATATAATAATTATTTAGATCATCATCTTTAAAAGCAACTGAAGTATTACTTCTACCTTCAAACAAATATAATTCACTACAAATATTAATTATCAATTGTTTTTTCAAGCCTTTGATATCAAAAAAATTATATATTTCATTTACTCTTAAATTAAAGTCATTAATTAAATCATGAATATATTGTTTATCACAACTATTATAATTAAAAATAAAATTATTAATTTCATACTTCATAATTATCACCTCTAGAATAATACTATCACATAATAAGTACTTTTATTATATCATGTATTATTCCTTTTCAAACAAAGAAATAATTAATGAATTATCATTATTAATCTTTTTTCTACTATCTAATATAAATTCACATTTATTTTTAGATATTGTTCCTATTTCATCTTGAATTTCTTTGCTTTTTAAACTAATACTCATATTTTGAATTTCATTAATTGATATCGATATCTTATTTGTTTTTAAATGTGAATCAAATATACTTTGTTTTGCAATATTTGAATTCAAATATTCAAGTAAATAATATGGATTAATTTTTTCGTCAATAGCACGAATAACAAATAGATTCTCTGAAGCAATAATTTTTTGCTTATCCACACTTTGTATTATTGAACATTGAAATTTTGAACCTTTTGATGTTAATAAAATATCTTTGTTTTTCAATAAATATTTTTCCATATTATTTAAATAGTTTACTTCACTCAGAGAATTTATATCTATAACTTCTTCATTCATATTTCCTATTTGTATAATTTTACATTTTTCATTAAAGCTATCACTACTATCTTTTTTTGTTCTAAGCCCTCTAAATATTTTTACTATATCAACAAGTTTATTACCATTTTCTATATTTGTATTTGAGTTATGAAGATAAGAACTTAAAAGGAATGAATATTGTTTTTTTGACATATCAACTCTATCAATATATGTATCCCCATTTATATATTGATTATATATTTGATCTACACTTGAATTATCAAAAGATTTTGATTCAATTAATTTAACAAGTTTAGAATTACGTTTTAATACAATCATTGAAAATTGAATATTTCTTTTAAACAGTATTTTTTCAGGTAATTCTATTATACCTTCAACAAATTCATTATTAATTAAATATTCTCTATATGGCTGTTCATCACTTTTTAATAACAAACTAGAAGGTAAAATAATAACTGCTCTTCCATTAGGATTTAATTGTTTTATTACAATATCTATATATCTTTCTAAACCGGATTTTTTATTTAAAGAATCATCAATCAAATTATATATATAATCATCTTTCTTTATATCTTTATTAATTGTGCAAAAAATTGAATCATAACCAATAAGTTTATCATTATGTACTTCTAAGTTGTCAAAAATATCAAATTCACAATTCATAAGATATAATCTTATATTAGTTATAAGTTGATTATTTTTTTCTTGATCAATTGCAGACACTTTGACATTATCATTATAATCAATAGCATCAACTAAAAAATTACCTTTTCCACAATTAATATTTAAAATTCTACCATTCTTTTTTGTACTTAATAATTTATTTACTAACTCACTAATTAAATTTGATAAATCATTTGTCTCATCATAATTTTGTCTAACAGAATCCAAAATCACTTGTCTATCATGTCCATTAATTAATTCAATTAATTTTTTATAGATTTTAGGATTTTTCTTAAAAACATTTAGTAAATCCATCAATGATTGATTTACTAAATTCTTTTCGTAATTTGAAAAAGAATAATTATTTATTTGTTTATTTATGTATTCAACAAAGGAAATATATGATTCGTACTCTTTATCTAAATTTATATCATATTTTCTAATTACATATGCTAGTAACGCCAAGTGGTAAAAGTAGTTTTTTACCTCTCCACAACTTTTAGTTATCCCAATAAAATCAAGGTAAAACTCATTTTCTCTATTCATAAATATACACCTCTTATTATACATATTTAATTTTTTTCAGTTGTTTTCAATTACTATTATATATCAAAATTCAGTTGAGTTCAACTGAATTCAGTTGACTTCAACTGAGTTGTGTTTTTTAAAAAAAACACCAAATTATTGATGTTTTAATTTTCATATTAGTCGTGAATTAAATATATAATTTGGCAAGAAACCTTATAATATAAGGGCTTTCTCCCTCTGCTACCTGACCTCTTCTTATCGTTTCAAAAACTGATTTTAAGGAGTTGCAAGACCTCTTGCTATAGCAACTGCCTTAATTGCTTGATTTAAAGCTCCTGCCCCTATTGCTTGAATTTCAGCTGTACCTTTTTCTCTAAATACATTAGCAAGCGCTCCTGCAACAGAATTAGGATTTGACTTACTAGATACTTTAAGTGTTTCCATATATATTATTCCTCTCTTTCAATTAATTATATTA
>CAZIUX010000039.1:0-7576 GCA_964542795.1 uncultured Muribaculaceae bacterium | reverse complement strand
TGTAGGTAATGGAAAAAGAGAAATACTTTTTGTAAGAAATCATAATAATGTTTGTGGTGTAGCATTTCTCAAAAAAGAGGAAGATAAGAAAAAAATATGTACCTTTTATGTTGCTGAACATGGTAGAAACATGGGTATAGGAAGAACTCTTATGAATGCCTCTTTTGAATTTTTAGAAACAACAACACCGATGATAACGATGCCGAGTGAAAAAGTTCAATACTTTCTGCATTTTATCTTTAAAAACAAATGGGAAATAACTCAAATAATTGAAGGTTATTATGTTAAAGATGCAGATGAAGTAGTGTTTAACGGAAAATTAGAAGAAAAAGTAAATAATTGAATTGCAAATAATTCAATTTTTTCTTCTCATACTTTTGAGAAGGGTATTGTTGAAACAGTAAATTGGTATAAAGATAATATACAATGATTTTTTAAAGAGAAATAAACCGGCGATGATTTTTCGTCTTAGTTTTTTTGATATAATTAATAAAAATATGAAAAAAATTATAATATTCCAATTATTTTAATAGAGTCATTTGATTTGCTTTTTAATGAAGAGTAAGCTTTACAAAAAGGATTAAAAATTTATTAATAGTTATATATAAAATTTGTTATAATCATAATAGGATGAGTGAAAGATGAAATTAGAAGAGCGAATAGAATATTATAATTTACATTGTGAAGAAGATACTGTTTTACCTCCAAATGTTAGTTATCAAGATTTTTTTGATTTGGATATGTTGGATTTTCTGAATGATGCATTTTTTGTAAATATTCCCAGTAACGATTGGATAAATTTGTTTGAAGTTTTTTCCGATAGTCCGCAACATATGAATAAACTTATAGAACTTCTATGTAGTAAAGACAATTATATTAATGAAGACGATTTTAATACAATAATGAATAATAGCAAGATAGCAGAAATTTTTATTGAAGAATTAACAGCATATATTAATAAAAATAGTAAAATATTTAAAATCTCAACATTATCAATGATTTTAAATAATGATAATTTATTAAATAGAATATTTAATAATGATAATGTTAATATTAATAATTTAAGTCATATGTTTCAATTCTTGAAACTTAGTAAAGAAAGAATATTATTATTATTAAAAGATCAAAGATTTCTTAATATTTTAATTAATTATAAGATTAATGAATTTTTATATTATATCGAAAGTAAAAATTTAGAAAATGAGTTGACTGATATAATTCAATCAAGAATTTCTCATTTATCTTATGAAGAAAAGCTAAGTGTGGTAAGAAGCGAGAGCCTATTTAATCCTAATACTGGTCAGCCAAAGTATCTTCAAGAATTATATTCTTCTTTTTTAGAAAGAATCAATTTAGATAAAATTCGATCAAAAATTATTAGTTTGGATTTTGATTCTTCTTCAAAAGAAAAAGAAGAAGTAAGATTATTGCTTAATACTTTCGAGGGTATGAATATATTTTTAAAAGAGGTTCTAGAACCAAAATTTAGCGAAGTAATTAGTATCCTTAATTTGGATAGTTCGTTTTATCAGAAGAGAAAAGAATTTTTATTAAGTGAATTAAATAATTATTCTAGTTATAATTTAGATACTGTAAAGAATATATTGTGTATATATTGTTTTGAAGATAACTATATTAATATTCAGTTAAGACTAAAAACTTTAATTGAGTATGCTCGTGATAATAGTGAAGTATTATTGTTATTAGAAGATTATATGCCTTATCTAATCAAATTATATTCCTATTTGACTAGTAATGATGTAGAAACTAGTCCGTTAGATTTATTGAATAATATGGATTTAAACGATTTGGTCCAAAAAGCACACAACATATTTAGTCAAGAGATGAATAAAAAAACAGATATTACCGATATCTTAAATTCAAATAATTATAAAGAGATTAATGGTGTAAAAGTAATTGATATGGATATTCCACTTGATCGAAGTTATTTTATAGTACATAGTTTATGTGACTCCGATATTGTAGAGAATTTACTAGAGAGTTATCAAAATGCCGCAAGTGAGCATAATAGAATATGTACTAGTATCTTAGATAACAATCATATTAATACATTTTTAGATGGTTTAGTTTTTGGTTATTGTAATATAACCGCACCAATTTATTCTGCAGTTCCTTTTGATGGCCAATCTAGTCAAAGATATACTTCAAAAGGAAAACCACAATATCGTAGCATATTATCTAGTATTGACAGATTTTTGAGAAGAACAACTTTCGAGTATAACGAAATAACATATATGACAAATAGTGAAGTTATTATGCCCTCATATATATTTGTATCTGACCGTGAACCAAATGAATTGGAATAC
Source organism: uncultured Muribaculaceae bacterium (assembly GCA_964542795.1). Taxonomy (GTDB): domain Bacteria; phylum Bacillota_I; class Bacilli_A; order RF39; family UBA660; genus JAAZHN01. The sequence continues at coordinate 5,249 of CAZIUX010000039.1, read as the reverse complement.
AAAGTAGCTAAAGAATTTAATATACCAATATTTATATATCACGTAAAACATATTGAAATAGAAGTTGAAGAAGAATATTTTAATCCGGAAGCTTTTATCTATGAAAAACGTTCATTAGATTATATACCAAATGAGAGCAATAAAGAAAAGGCTTTTAGTTAGTAATTTCCTTTAATAAATAAAAAAACAAATATAGAATTATAAGGTAAATAAATATATTAATTATTATAATGCATAATTTATTATTTTATAGATAAAAAGTACTTATATAATATTTCTTCCTATTTTTGTATTGCGACGTAAATTGATATGTGTTATTCTCTAACTAGGAATAAGAGGTTAGATACTATGAAAGAAATTGTAATGAACAAACATAACTTAAAAGAAGAGGATATAACAGAAATAGTTAAAAGAGTTAAGGTTATCCTTGTTAATTCTAAAAATGAAATTTTGTTAGGCTATGCTGATCATGATTATCAATTTATTGGTGGGCATGTAGAAGAGGGTGAAAGCCTTGATGAAACCGTTAATCGTGAGATAGAAGAAGAAACGGGAATTGAGTTAAATTTATCATCTCTACAACCGTTTGCAGTGAACTATGGCTATTATAAAGATTGGCCTAAAGAGGGAAAAAATAGAAAGATAGAAATATATTATTTTGAGGTTTTTACTGATAAAAAACCAATATTAGAACATACTCATTATACACAGAGTGAAAAGGAAAATGAGTTTAAATTAGAATATATACCACTTATAGATGTTGAAGATATATTAAATGAAAATGTAAATATATACGGTGATAAACATGGTATTACTAAAGAAATGATAGAATTACTTAAATTTTATAAAGAAATAAATAACTCTTGTAATTTATTAAAATAATGAGTACAATTAATTTATAATAAAGAGGAGAGTGAAAGTGTGTTAGATGAAATTTTAAGGAGTAATAATATTGTCTATTTAGCGGCATTTATTTTATTCATCATTGGAGGAATTTTGATTATGATGCCTGAAAAAAGCATTGCAAAATTACATGATGCCAAAAAGAATAAAAAAAAGAACGCTGCTACAGTAAAAGCTTATCGAACAATTGGAGTAATTTTACTGATTATTCCTGTCTTGGCAGTTGTCCTTTTAATGTATTATTAAAAACAGGATGATCCTGTTTTTTAGTTAATTACATAATTTGTTATCATATGATTATTAAGGAGGCTTATATGAAATATTTAATTGTTGCTTTAGTTATTATAATTTATATGAGTCTATTTTATTTACTATCAGTAAAAAAGAAAAATTATGGTTTAGTTGATATTGGTTGGGGATTTGGGTTTATTGTGATTAGTTTAACTAGTCTTTCTTTTAATTTTAATAGTTTACATTTAAAATTATTAATCCCAAATATCTTAGTGCTATTATGGGGATTAAGGCTTTCATACCATTTATTTAAAAGAAACTTTAATAAAGAAGAAGATTATCGATATAAAGAGATGCGAAATAGGTGGGGAGATAAAGCTAATTTAAATGCGTTTTTTAAAGTTTTTATGTTACAAGGATTGTTAATGTATATTGTGTCATTACCAATAATTATTAATAATTTATATCAAACTGAGTTAATTGATCAATATATATATTTAGGTATTATTGTTTGGGTAATTGGATATATATTTGAAGTAATTGGAGATTATCAATTAAAGAGATTTATTTCTTTACCAAAAAACAAAGGTAAAATTATGAAATCAGGTTTATGGAAATACACAAGACATCCAAATTATTTTGGTGAAGCAGTAATGTGGTGGGGACTTTTTTTAATAGTAATTAATTTAAAATATGGCTTATATACTATAATAAGTCCAATCTTAATTACTTATTTATTAGTTTATGTATCGGGAATTCCTTTATTAGAAAAAAAATATAATAACAATCCTGAATTTCAAGAATATGCAAAAAGAACCAGTAAATTTATTCCGTGGTTTAACAAGAAAGGAGAATGAAACATGATTAAAATGTATCTTATAGCTTTCATAAGTTTTATTATTATTGATGGCATTTGGTTAGGATTTATTTCTAAAAATTTATATAAAAAAGAATTAGGACATTTGTTATCTAGTAGTCCAAATTGGTATGCTGCGATTATTTTTTATTTAATTTTTCTATTTGGTTTAGTTTATTTTGTCATAAACCCAGCGATAGAAAAGGAAAGTGTTAAATATTTAATTGTTTCTGGTTTATTATTTGGATTAATAACTTATGGTACATATGATTTAACTAATTTAGCGACATTAAAAGATTGGCCAATAAAAATCACTATTATTGATTTGATTTGGGGATCAACTTTATCAATGACAGTATCATTAATGACTTATTATATTTATAAATTATTATAGTTATTTTATTATCATAAATATGATAATAATGAACAAAAAATTATTTTTTGTAAATAGTAAGTTTAGTAATTGTTAAAACAGTAAATATTAGATATAATAATCATGAGAATAAAAGGTGGTTAAATGAAAGTTTTATGTATTGGTCATGCATCTTATGATATAAGTATGCCTGTTAATGAATATCCAATTGAAAATAAAAAATATCGAGTTACTAACAAAGTAGAAGGCGGGGGAGGTCCTGCTTGTACTGCTGCATATTTACTTGGAAAATGGGGATTAGAAACTTATTTTGCAGGTGTTGTTGGTAATGATCTTTATGGTCAAAGAGTTAAAGCTGAACTTGACATGGTTGGTGTTCATACTAAACACTTAGAAATTAATTATGAAGCTGAAACTGATACATCGTTCATTATTATAAATAGTGCCACTGGTAGTAGAACTATTTTTAGTAATGTTTCAGACAGAATGATGTTAACTAGTTATAGTTTTGAAATGAGTCCTGAAGTAATCCTTATTGACGGACATGATTATGAGGCATCTAAAAGAGCATTAATGCTATATAAAAATGCTATTAGTATTATTGATGCTGGAAGACCTGATGAAAAAGTAATTGAACTTGCTGGATTAGTAAAATACTTAGTTTGTTCTAAAGAATTTGCCGAAACAGTAAGTGGAGTTAAGATCGATTATAATAATACACAAACGATTGTTGAGTTATATCAAAAATTAAAAGATAAGTTTAATAATGAAATAATTGTTACTCTAGAAAGTAAAGGAGCTTTATATTCAATAAATGGCGAAATTAAAATAATGCCTGGAATTAAAGTTAAAGCTGAAGATACAACCGGAGCTGGAGATATATTCCACGGAGCATTTACATATGCAATAGCAAATAATCGTAGTTTAGAGTCCTCTGTTAAATTAGCAAATATTACCGCAGGTTTATCTGCAACAAAAGTTGGAAGTAGAAATTCAATTTTTAAATATGAAGAAATAGAAATATATGCGAAAAATATTAACGAATCCCTTCATTGATTCATATCCTAAACTAGATGTTCATGGTGAAACTCGAGATTCAGTTAATATTTTAGTTAAAGAATTTATAAATGATAATCTTAAACTAAAAAATGAAAATATTGTTATTATCCACGGTATTGGAGAAGGAATATTAAAAAAAGAAATACATAATTATTTAAAAACCAATAAAAATGTCATTGAATATAAATTAGATGGAATGAATATTGGAGCAACAATAATCAAGTTAAAAACTAGGGATATTTGACAATAGAATTTAAATATTATATAATCTCGTTATAAATCGTTGATTTGGGAGAGTAAATTATTAATTATTTTTAGAAAGTAACTGGTTGATGAAAAGTTATATTAATTATTAATTGAATGGGCCAATAAGAGACCACAGAAATGAAAAAAGTATGCTGGTACGGAGTATTTCTCTTCGTTATTAAAAGAACTTGTATAATAGTACAAGAATACCTATTTAGGTGGCATAGTAAGATTATTAATCTTATCCAACATAGGATAAGATTTTTTTATTATATAAAAAGGAGAAAATATGAAAGAAAATAATATTACATTAACAGGTGATAGACCAACAGGGCCATTACATTTAGGTCATTTTGTTGGGACACTTAGAAAAAGATTAGAAATTCAAAATAGTGGTAATTATAAACAATTTATTATGATCGCGGACTTACAAGCATTAACGGATAATGCTGATAATCCGACTAAAATCAAAGATAATATTGTTGAAGTTATGCTAGATTATTTAGCTGTGGGATTAGATCCAGAAAAAACAACATTTGTATTACAAAGCCAAATTCCAGCTTTATATGAATTGACCATGATTTATGCAAATTTAGTTACTGTTGCAAGACTACAAAGAAACCCAACAATTAAAACAGAAATAATTCAAAGGGGATTTGAAAAAAGTGTTCCAGCCGGTTTTTTAATTTACCCTATTGGTCAAGCTGCTGACATTACCGGATTTGGAGCTAAGTATGTACCGGTTGGTGAGGATCAAATTCCTTTAGTAGAACAAACAAGAGAAATTGTAAATACTTTTAATAGTATGTATAAAACAGATATATTAACTTTGCCTGAAGCACTTTTGCCAAGTAATAAAAGTTGCTGCCGATTACCCGGCCTAGATGGAAATTCAAAAATGAGTAAATCATTAAATAATTGTCTATATTTAAAAGATTCAAAAGAAGTCATAGAAAAAAAGATTATGTCGATGTTAACTGATCCAAAACACTTAAGAGTTGAAGATCCAGGAAACACTATAAATAATCCGGTTTTCATTTATCTAGAGGCATTTGCAACTGATGATCATTTTAAAAAATATTTACCAGAATATAAAAATTTAAAAGAACTAAAGAATCACTATGAAAAAGGTGGACTTGGGGATGTTAAAGTAAAGAAATTTCTTAATAATGTTATTCAAGAAGAACTAGAACCAATTAGAAAAAGAAGAGAGTATTATGAGAGTCAAAAACCACTTGTGTTGGAAATATTAAAAAAGGGAACGGAAGCGGGAATAGAGCATACAAATAAGATCTTAAAGGCTGTTCATAATGTAATAGGAATTGGTTTTGATTCTCAAAATGATTGACATTATATAGTAAATACATTTGACAAAATCGTAAAACTAGAGTAATATATAAATCCAATAAATGGTATATAGTATGTCAAATTTGACATTTCCAAGTGTTTATGCTATAATTCTTACCATCTAAGGGGGTTATTATTGTGAAAGGGTATATTTTAGACTACGTCAATGAAAATGAATTTAAAAAATTAGAAAGAGCATTAAAAAAATATAATATGCTTGCTTATAAAAAATTA
>CAZIUX010000038.1:0-7648 GCA_964542795.1 uncultured Muribaculaceae bacterium | reverse complement strand
CTTTTCTTCAGTAGGACTCCTATCATAGTCCCTACGTTCTTTTTCTATTTTCTTTGACCAATCAGCTATAGAATCAGTTATTGAAACAATTTTTCTAATTGATCCATCGCTGTTTTTAATAGATTGTGGTTCTAACATATCATCAATAGATAATGAACCTATATCCGTAATACCAAATTCTTCTTGTAGTCTTGCAACTAATTCAGGAGTATTTGCAATAACTTCTTTTGCTTTTTCAATATTTCTTTCGTATTCTTCACGATTTTTATCAATAACTTTAGTCTTAGCAGCTGCTGCAGTAACTCTTGCAACTCTTGCTTCGCTTTCAGCGCTTATAATTTCCTGTTGGATAGCATCGGCAGATTTTATAACTGCTTCTTCTTTAGAAATTTGTATATCAATTGCATCCGCAAACTTGGACTTAAGATCATTTAAACCATTAAATGATACCCCCGCATCTTTAACTTTTTGTAGTACTTTTAAATCAGCACTATAAGAAGCATTTTTGCCTTCCTCTTCATGTATCTGAGCAACTATGTTGTCTATATCGGCTTGTGGAGCGTTTGCTTTTACAAGAGAATCTTGTTTAGCTTTTAGATCACTAATAATTTGATTTGAAACACTAACTTGTTTTTCAACATTACTAATTATAGTTGGAAGTTGACTTGTATCTATACTTGCTTGTGCTGTACTTACATTATTTTTTGCTTCAACAAGACCTATTTGAGCATCTATTTGTTGAATTTGAGCACTTAATTTAGAAGACTCTTCTAAATTTTGTGATTTTCTTGCGTCTGCAAGCTTACTTTCTAAATTTGCTTTTGTTGTTTTAAGGTTATTAATATCTGCATTACTCTCTTCACTTGACACAGCACCATATCTTGATTCATATGCTTTCTTAGTTTTTTCATATTCTTCACGGGCATTAATAACACCTGAAGCATTTCGACTAATTGCGCTGGCTATGCCATTTTCAACGGTAGCTTTATCATTTGTTAGTGTATCTCTTCTAGATTGTGCAGCCTTCGCATTATTAATTAAATCGGCATTGGTAACTGTTAATGCATTTGCTCTTGCTTCTAGTGTCTCAGCATCAAGGTTAGCTTTATTAATTTCAGCACTACCTTGAATCGCCGCCGCTATTTCGCCTGTAAGCTTAGTAAGATCCGCTGCAGCTTGAGCTTGTGCAGCAATTTCTTCTCCAGATTTTGGAGCATATATTTTTTTCCAATATGCTTCTTTATCTTTAAGAATTTCTTCGCGTTTTTCTGCTCTGGCTGCCTTTTGGGATTCAAATTCTTTAATAAGCTGTTCTTTTTTATCACGCATCATTTGGCCAATTGTTGTATTACCATAAATTTTTTTTCTGTCATTTCGCAAGTCTCTATCTGTATTTGCCGCTGTATTAGCAGCATCAACATCATTATTAAGGCCTCCGCCTCTTAAAGTATCTCTTATAGAACCAGTATAATTATATCCTGTACGGCCACCACGGAATGCCCCAGAAAATATAGCTCCAAAGCCGCTTGTTCCGGGTTTTCTCTGTTTGTAATTATTAAAAGCACCAAGACCAGCCCCCGTAAGCAAGTTTCCGGCTTTTCTATATGGAGCAGTTCCTTCAGATAAGTTCTTCTTGACTTTTTTAAGTCCAAAGCCTAAATCATATCCTTCGCCTTTAATTCCAAGAACATCATTAATTAGTTTTGGAGCAATTTTCATGAATAAAACCATGCCAATCATAATTAATGCTTGGGCAAATACTGCAATTAAAGCTTGTGGTTTTTCTTGCCCTGCCCATAATTCAGCTAAATTAAGTTTAGTTACTAATTGAATAACAAATACAGCAAAATATACAACAGCTAATCTAACAAATACTTCAACAAATGCTGTTACAGTAGCAGTAACCCAATTAGAAAATGACTTTTCTTGACCAGGTAACATTCTCATAGAAATTGGAATTGGTGCTACTAATTGGTAAAACGCTAATTTAATAACTCTAATACCTAAATCAATCGAGTAAACAAATAATATATAAATTACTACTAATCCGGCAAAAAATGCAAGTAACCAAGCAAAGTTTATATTATTTTTTATTGTTTCACATTCAACTCTAGATAATAATTCAAATCCTTGCCCAGGCGCTATTCCATCAGCACCTACAGTATCATTTCTAATCATCTCAAAAAACACATTCATAGGAACAGGTGTCAGCTTAGCATCACGATCGTTGTAATCATATTCATCTTGAACCAATTTTATCTCAGCGTTATTTTCAAACCCACCTTCTCCTAATACACCAGCATTTTCTAACCCTTTACGATAAAAGAATGCTTGTAGTAAAGATGTAGCCATAGCCCTACCACCATTTTTCATAGTAGTGTGTAGATTAGGATCAGAAACTTCCGACACTGTTCCATCATCTTCTACTTGACCAAAAAAGAGTCTCCCAATAACATTATCTGCTAAGATAGCGCTTTGTGCTTCATAAGCAAAATTAAATATAAAATTTATTGATACTAATAAACCGACAGTCACGACAATGTTTGTTAACAATGCTTTTCCTGTATTCTTACCAGATTTAACTAAATTATCTGGATCAGCCATCATTTTAAATAAATTTATTAAGACAACAAAAACCATCACTATTCCTAAAATAGTATAGATTCTTTCAGCAAAAGTTTTAATTATTTCTTCATTAAATAATCTAGCAGTCGCTAAAGCGGCAAATAATTGATAAATTATTTCAATTGCCCAAGCAACAATACTGTATAAAAAAGCTCCTAATTTATAAACTATTTCATAAAAAGTAGGTAGCCCTAAAATTGGCGCTCCAAATATCTTGATTAATGTTCCACATCTTCCCAATTTGACTCACCTCTCTTATGTCATAAAACAAAATTGTATACCAACAGCATTAAATATTAATTTTAATAAAGATGGGGTCATCATTACAATGACAATAATCGCTAAACGAAGAGCAAATTTTTTAATAACAATTTTGTTTTCTTTTCCACTATCTCCAGTAACTGCCTTCATTATATCTCCCAAAGAATATATAATAGTCACGACCGGAAAAGCCCAAAACAATATAGTTAATAAAGTTAATAAAAATTTGTCTGTTCTTGGTCCTAGCATATCAACACACTGACCAGCCGCAAAAACATTTATACTATTTAAAAATGATATAAATACAGCAAAAATTGAAAGTTTAATAAATTTATATTTGTTTTTCATTCCCTCAACCCTTCATACTACAAAAAGTATATCATATTCCTAATTCTTTTCAAAGAAAATAATTTAAAAAAGCAAAAAAAAAACATAATAGAATTATGTTTTTTTTTAATTTCCAAATAAAGGCTTACCTAGAACTCTAGAAACACATTCCGCAGCTCCACCTTTACCTATTTGGTTACCATTATTAAATTGATTTACTAAGAAAACAACTATGCCCGGTAAGAAGAATACTAATAAAGCAGCTAATGCTCTTTGAATTAATTTACCATAAGCACCCTTAATCTTCTTTTCGTCTTGTTCAATAACAGCTTTACCTAAGTCTAAAGTACCCCAAATAATTAAAGCTACTGGAATGCCCCATTTAAGAATAGTTACAAATACACCTACTATGTCTAAAATAGGACCAATGCCTGTTTCTCCGCAAACTGTTTCAACACTCATTTATAAATCTCTCCCTCTCTAATCATATTTTATGTTATTAAATTATTAATGTCAATTGTTTTAAATAAAATATGTCAATGATTACTTGTTTTTATGAATTCTCTTAGCATTTTTTTTATCCATACCAAGTTTTTTATATAAAGATATTATATGTTCACTTTTGTTTGCACGATCGTTAATCGGTGGCAAATTAAAATAAACTTTTAATTTGCCTTCATATTCAAAATTAGATAAATCATCACTAGTCAAAAAGCTCTTGTTTAAAATAACTTTTTTCCCACGAAGAAATTCTGAAAAATTTCCATTTAGTCTTGATAGCATATCTATTTTTATAATGCTAGGTTCGATTAAATATAAAACGTCACTACAATGAACATCTAGTTTACTATCATTTAGATCAACTAAAATAATATCATAATCCGTAGACTTATTAAGTTCATTAACAAAATCATCTGTGGAAATACTTTTTAAATTTTCTTGATTAAATGCTTTAAAATCGTTTTTATTTATTTCTAAACCTAAAACTTTATAAAATTTGCTTAAGTATTTCATAGACATATATATTAACGAGGTAGATCCTGCTTCTTTAGTCATGTTTACATATCCAATAATACGAGTCTTACCAGTAATTCCCATTGTAACACTTTTATTAATACTGGAATTTGATAAATCATGATAATGCGCTACATCCTTATATTGGTTACTAGTTTGTGTAAGTTTAATAACACTTTCAACTGTATTGGCAAAATTATATATACCAAAAGGAATTATATTTGAGATAAGTTTGTTATCATTACTATCATTAATTACAAAGATAACATCATTTACATTTAATGTTGAAGATAATCTTTGAAATCCCAGCAAATTTTCTTGATCTTTTATTGCTGATAAATCGATAATTAATTTTGTAAATGTAAAATTAGCAAAAGAATTAACTATATCATCAATAGAATAAGTTCCAATAAGTTCTTTACCTATTGGAATAGAAATATTCTTTAACTCATTTCTTAATTTATTAGAAATTATTACATTCATTTAATTACCCCTTATTAATCTTGAGCACAAGCAAGGTCATCCATTGGATTACATGGTGCATTATAAATTGTTTTTGTTTCTCCTTCAACTCTAAAAGTAAATAGATCACCAAAAACTGGTAAATCAAATTTAAAAAACACTACAATTTTATAATGGGCTTTAAATAACCCACCAACAGCAGCTGAGCATGATGTGGCTTCTTCACACTTCTTTTTAGCACAATAGACTCCTCTATTACTGTTTCTTGTTCCGTAAGCTACAAAACCAGTAGGACATACACCAGAAACCGAGTGACCAACACTATTTAAGTAACCGGTAATTTCATCTTGTGAATTAATTCTTAACCCTTCATTTCGCTCAATAATATTTAATATTTCGTTTTTAACTTTAAATGCACGTGAATAATTGACTGAAAGAGCCAAATATCCAGCAAAAAGCAAAATGAAAACAATTGCAATTTGGAACAAAAAAGTTCCGCCTATGGACTCTCTCATTTATATCAATTCCTTTAGTTTTTACATGGACAAGTAACGTCTTGAGTATTGCCATCTTTGTCTATAAATGTACATGATGCTGTTTTTTGACCTGCAGCACAATCACAAATTGCTGTTGAACATTTTTGTGATCTATCAATGTTTGCTTTTAAATTAGGCCAAACAAATGCATAAAAAAATGCTGCAATCGCGCCTATTGCTATTGCTGTTACTGCAGTCATACTTAATTCGCCAGAAGCTTCTTTCATTAATTTCTCACTCCTTTTCTATTTTAATTATAGTTTATTTACTTTGTTAATGCAAATATTTAAATAAACATTTAAATATTTATCATATTAATAATTGCAATAATAAGTAATACCATAACTCCAAATCCTGTCGCGGTAAGCATAAACATTGTCTTACCTTCCATTTTTTCTAATCTGTTTTTATATTTAGTTTCTCTTGCCTTAGCTTGTAAACTAGATATAGTTTTTGAAAATGTTAATAATTGTTCTTGTTTATTTTCTTGAGACCCTAAACTTAAGCGGTATAATAATCTCATCATTCTCATTGAGTCTCTTACTGGATAAGTTCTTGCAAATTGCATGTATGGTTCAATTGTTGAATCCCCGGCATTTATAGAAGTTATTAATTCTTCTAATCCTTTTTTAAATATAGGAGGAGCATTATCAATTGATTTTCCAAGTGCAACTGGCACTGTATAATGTTGAACTAGTATTTCTAAATTTTTTAAGTAATAAGGTAACATAGTATCATAATCATGTAGTTTTTGATTATAACTTTTTTTAAGTGTTGAATATTGTGATTTAAATACCATATAACCGATTATAAATGCAGCTATTAAAGTAGTGTAATCTAAACTAGTCAACATGACAAATATTATCATAAAAGAAGTCAAAACACCGTTTTGAATTCTTTTACTAAATAATGCATCAGGGTCAACTTGATCCCCATATTTTGCACGAACATAAAAATCATAATTTGATTCTTTAAATCTTTTAAAGAAATTATTATTATCTTTAAAGAAAGTAACCTTATCAATTTTTCCATTAACAACTAGTACAAGAAAAATAATTCCCGTTAATACTAAAATTTCAATGTACATTCCACCAATCATACTATTCACCACCTACATCTTCATTATAGTATTTTTCTCCTGTTAACAAGAAATAAGTATTAATTATTATTACACCATGTAATATAAATTGAACGAATAATTCGTTAGTTAATCTGGCGTATTGATCTTTTCCTAATAAGATAATCATTGCTAATACTAGGAAATATAGTAAAATTCCATATTGAACAAATTTACGATGAAAGTTTGCTCTATCCATACGATCACGATAAACGCCTTCAATTAACGAGTCAATATCAAGCATCATGTTTTCTAAAGATTCACCAGAATCTCTCGCGCCCTCTTTAGTAATTTGTAAGAATAGTTGATGCATGTTTTTAACTATATAAAATGGATATTTATTATTAAAATATGTTATTGATTGATCAATTGTGCCATTCTTATAGGACATATCAATCATTGCTTTTAAATCTGATAATACAGGATCTTCTAATACACCAGAATCTCTTACTCCCTCAAGTGACTTTACAAAGCTTTGTGTTGTATTAAATTCCATAATAACGTTTGTTGTGTATACTTGAATTTGTTCAAATATATACTCACTATAAACTCTTTGTAATCTTAAATATGATAAATATGGAATAAAAGAAACCGCAGCAATTGCATAAACAATTGACCAAATAATACTGAAAAAATATAAATATGATACAACACCAGCAAACCCTGCAAATATTATAACTTGAAAAGTATATTGTCTGAATGAGTATTCTTGGCCTAAATCCTTAGCTTTTTCTCTTACTACTTGAAAGCTATAAGGGGCATACTTTTGATAAGCAGTATTTACTTGTGTAGAAAAAAACTTATAAATATTTTCGCCATTATTTTTTCGATAAGTTATGACAAATACAGCAATTAGTAGCAAAAGTATTAACTCCATTATTTCACCTTCCTAAGATATTGGTTGCTCGTGACTTTCCAATTTAAATGTATCAACTGGTAAATAAATACCTTGTATACTTAGATATTCTAATAAATGTTTTGTTGGATTTTTTAACGATATTTTTCCATCCATTCCTTTTCTGTAAATGATGTTTTTTTCTGGAGAATTATCATCACTTACATAAAATTCACAAACTTCAACTATTTCTCTTTGAAATCTATTTAATTCCTTACTCATATAACCTTTAACATGAACTCCTAATTGAACATATCTATGAACAGTTCTTAGAAACTGATCAGTATCTTGTTCACTCTCAAGTAATGAGTACATACGCATTGGTATACTTTCAGCTTTATCCGAGTGGATTGTAGAAATAATATTATGTCCAGAAGATGCGCCAATAAATGAGAATGGATATTGTGAAAA
>CAZIUX010000037.1:0-7866 GCA_964542795.1 uncultured Muribaculaceae bacterium | reverse complement strand
TTTCAATAAAAGTTACTTAAATAACAACTCATATTATAATAAATCGGGCAATATAAATGAAGAATTAAAAGAAGAAATAACTTCTGCAATAAAAGAAAAATTTAATGAAACTTCAGATATTTTAGAAGATTTTGATTGGACTCCTAGTGAAGACAGATATTTAATATATTCAATGCTTATAAAGAAATTAGAATTTCCTAGTAAATTTGAAAAACTAGATAAAGAAAATTTTAAAGATACAAAAGATGTTGAATATTTCGGAATAAAAAAATTTCAAGATAAATTAAGTGATCAAGTTAAGATTTTATATTATATTGATGAAAATAATTTTGCAGTTGAATTATTAACTAAAACAGATGATAAAATTATTTTAGAAAAAGGTAGTAATAAAAATACATTTAGAGAAATATATGAAGATATAAAAAATAAAACTCAAGAAGAAGAACTTGGATCTAATGACATATTAAAAATTCCATATTTAGAAACAAGCTTAAAACAAGAATTCTCACAATTTGCAAACAAAATGTTTGTTAATTATGAAAATGATGAAATAGTTATTGAAAAGGCTGTTCAAACAATAAAATTTAAACTTGATGAAGCAGGAGCTAAACTAAAAAGTGAAGCCGGTATGACATTTTATAAATCGTCGTTTGATCCAGATGCAAAAAAATTAATATTTAATAGTGATTTCACTTTATTTCTAATTGAGAAAGATGTTCCATATTTAGCTCTTAGAGTTAATGATATAAGTGACTATCAAAGTGTAAAATAAGTTCAGAAATGAACTTTTTTTATGATATAATAATTAACATAAGGAGAATTAGTAATGGAAAAAAATATTTTTAGTATTGATGTAAAAAACAAAAAAGTAATAGTAAGATGCGATTTTAATGTAACCATTAAAGATGGCTTAATTATTGATGATACAAAAATCGTTAAAACATTAAAGACAATTAATTATTTACTTGAACAAAATGCAAAGATTATTATGATGTCTCATTTTGGAAAAATTAAAGATGAAGAAAGCAAAGCCAAGAACACATTAAGGCCAGTTGCAAATTATTTAAGCAAATTATTATCTAAAGAAGTTAAATTTATTCCGACAACAAGAGGGGATGAGTTATCAAATGCAGTAGGAAATCTTCTGCCTGGCGAATTATTATTAATGGAAAACACTAGATTTGAAGATATCCCTAATAATTTAGAAAGTAAAAATGATCAAGAATTAGCTAAATATTGGGCATCTTTAGGAGAAGTATTTATTAATGATGCTTTTGGTTCTTCACACCGAGCACATGCTTCAGTATGTGGTATAGCCGAGTATCTACCAAGTGCTAATGGATTTATTGTAGAAGAAGAAGTTAACAGTTTAAATAAATTAATCGTTGATCCAAGTAGACCTTTTACAGTTGTAATGGGTGGTGCAAAAGTTGATGATAAAATAGACTTAATTAAGTCGTTAATTCCTAAATGTGATTATTTAATTACTGGCGGTGGAATTGCAAACACATTCTTAATGGCAGAAGGATATAAAATTGGTAAATCACTGGTAAACGTTGAACTTGTTGATGAAGTAAAATCATTAATTACTCTTTATAGAGACAAAATAATAATGCCTGTTGATGTTGTTGTGGGTTCTTTAGATCCAAGTTATCGCATGAATAGAGAATTAGATGAAGTTCTAGATGAAGAAATGATATATGATCTTGGAGAAAAATCAATTCAAAAAATCGACGAAATAATTAAGATTTCTAAAACAATATTTGTTAATGGTACTGTTGGATTATATGAAAATGAATTATTTTCACAAGGTACAAAATCTATACTTCATTCTATCTCTGAATCAGAATCAGTTAAAATCGCGGCTGGTGGAGATTCTGTAAGTGCCGTGAATCATTATGATCTTGGAGAAAAATTTGATTTTCTATCTACTGGAGGGGGAGCATCCTTAGAATATATAATTGATGGGGATCTTCCAGGAATAATTAAGTAGGCTATTATGATAATAGTTGGTAATCTAAAAATGAATTTTTCTTTAGAAGAAATGTTGATCTATGAAAGAAAATTAAGAGGATCAAATTTGATTATTTGCCCTTCATATCCTTACTTAGGAATTTGTTCTCAAGAAGATTACATTTTATGCGCGCAAAATGTAAGCGAGTATGATAATGGACCTTATACAGGAGAAGTAAGCGCTTCACAATTAAAATCTTTAAATATTAACTATGTCTTAATTGGTCATTCTGAAAGAAGACATACATTTATGGAAACTCAGGAAGTTATAGATAAAAAAATTATAAAATCACTAGATAACGATTTAATGGTAATTTATTGCATCGGTGAAACAAAAGAAGAAAAAGATGAACGCAAGACATTAGAAATATTAGAAAGACAATTAAAAATATTTTCTAAGTTAAATAAAGAACAAATGTCCAAAATTATTATTGGTTATGAACCAGTTTGGGCTATAAGTGACGGTATTAATCCGGCTCCAACTCCAACCAATGAAGAAATAGACGAAGTAAATAAATTTGTTAAGAATTATATAAAAAAAGAATATAATGTCGATATTAATGTGTTATATGGAGGAAGTGTTAACTTAACTAATGTTTATGAACTATTAAAAGTTAGTACTCATGATGGTTTTTTAATAGGTGGAGCTTCGAAAAAAATTGATGATTTAATAAAAATATCCGAAATATGTAAACAGTAAAATTATTTTACTGTTTTTTGATGATATAAGTACTAATTATAACTATTATCATCATAAAAGGGAGATAATAGTTAATGGATTCCAGAGTCCAGATTTTACTCATATCAATAAATTTTGATACGATTTTTAAAATTAAGGAATATTTATCTAATCATCTAATCTTTAATCGCTTAGTCACTATTGACCAAGATTATCTAATGGAACTTAATTTCAACTATGATTTAATACTTTTTGATAAAGAATCAATAAATGATTTGGACAAACTAGTAAATATATTAATCATGAAAAACAAAATTGATGATTTAGTGATTATCAATGATGACAATAAACATAACGGAACAAAAACATTCAATGATATAGATCAATTATTAATTCATAAAAGTGTTGTTGTTAAGAATAAAAATATTTGTTTTATTTTAAAAGATTTAGGTATTCCAAGTCATCTCGATGGTCACAAGTATTTAAAATATATTTTTTCTAGAGATTCAATCAATGATTTTTATGAAACTACTTCGACTGAGTATAATGTAAATATATCCTTAATCGAAAGATCAATAAGATACGCAATTGATCGAGGATCTTATCGAATAAGATCTAAAGGTTATGAACACTACTTTGGTAACAGCATTGATTTTGATAAGAATAAGCCAACTAATAAAGAATTCATTTATTGTATATATGAATTCTTAAATAAGTAAAAAATACAAATAATTTACGGAATAAAATAATAAACTATCCACTAGAATGAACTTATCGTTTATGATTAAAATAATAGATAAGTGTTTCTCACAGAAATTTTGAGGTGTATTTATTAATGAGAGAATTTATAGGAAATTTGTCTGGTTGGTTATTCATTCTATCGCTTGTTTTTATTTATGTATGGTTTAAAGAAAGAAAAATAATTAAAAAAGCAAAGAACAATGTTAATTGGAGTGAATGGATTCTTATTGATGGAGTTATTGAATGGATTTCTCTTAATGAAATTAGAGAAATTATGCGTAAAGAAAAAGAAGAAGGCGGTAAGTCAGACCCAATCATGGATAAATTTATGGATAGTAAGGATGATTTATTACTAACATTACCAATTTTAGAATTCTATGATAATGAATTTAAAAAGGATAAAGTATATTTTCCAGGAGAAGAATTTTTATCCCAAGAAGAAATGGATAATAAAATCTGTAAAAAAATAACTATAAAGTATAGATACAATAAAAAAATTAACGAATATATGGTTATGCATCAAGAAACATTTGATCAGTATCTTAAAGGACATAAAATAATTAAAACAGTATTAATAGTATTATTAGTTTTAACTTATGTTTCTTGTTCAATAAAAATGTCATAATTTATATAAAATAAAAATGTCTTTATAGACATGTTTTTTTGTGCTAAAATAGACATATGAAAGAGGTTTTCGTATGAGAATTAGAACAAGATTTGCGCCTAGTCCGACTGGGTTTATGCATATAGGAAATTTAAGAACAGCAATTTTTGCATATTTAGTTGCAAAAAAACATAATGGAGATTTTTTATTAAGAGTAGAAGACACTGATCAAGAAAGAAAAGTTGATGGAGCAATAGAATTTATTTATGATACTTTAAGATTATGTAATTTATCTATAGATGAAGGACCAATGAATCCAGGTAATTATGGTCCATATGTTCAAAGTGAAAGACTAAATATATATAAAGAATATGCTCATAAATTAGTGGAAATGAATGCGGCCTACTATTGTTTTTGTACTGAAGAAGAATTAGAAAGTCAAAGAGCAATTGCAGATGCTAGGAAGAAACCATTTCTATATAATGGTAAATGTTCAAAACTTACTAAAGAAGAAATACAAGAACGTATCTCAAAGGGTGAAAAATATGTTATCAGACAAAAAATGCCTAAATTTGGAGAAACTGTTATTGAAGATTTAATCCACGGGAAAGTAATTATAGACAATGAAATTCTTGATGATCAAATATTATTAAAGAGTGATGGTTATCCAACATATAATTTTGCAAATGTAATAGATGATCATTTAATGGAAATATCACATGTATTAAGGGGACACGAATACCTAGATCAAACAGCTAAATATAATTTATTATATGATGCTTTTGGGTGGGAAAAACCAACATATATTCATGTGGCAATGGTACTTGGTGAAGATGGAAATAAACTATCTAAAAGAAATGGTGATTCATCATTTATGGATTTATATGAACTTGGTTATTTGCCAGAAGCTATAGTAAATTACTTGGTATTTTTAGGATGGAGTCCTGCAACTAATCAAGAAGTATTTACAATGGATGAATTAATTATAAATTTTGATGAAACAAGAATATCTAAAAATTCAAGTCAATATGATGTTAAAAAATTAAGATGGTTTAATTCACAATATATTAAAAATATGGATGAAGAAAAATATTTAAATTTTGTTAGACCATTTTTAGAAGGATCTTATGATTTAACTAATAAGAGTACTGAGTGGATTAATCATTTACTTTTAATGCATAAAAATCATATTAGTTATGGCAAAGAAATTGTTGATGTAACTAGTTTATTCTTCCAAGATAATATAAAATTAACTGAAGAAGGGCAAAGTTTTTTAAAAAGTGATGAACAAGTTAATGTTTGTATAGAGTCTTTCAAAGAAGAAATAATTAACATTACTGATTGGTCAGTTGATAATATAAAAACAGCTATAAACAATGTTAAAGAAAAAAAAGGAATTAGTGGAAAATTGTTATATATGCCAATTAGAATTAAGGTAAGTGGAATAATGCATGGACCCGAATTACCTGATACTATTTACTTAATTGGAAAACAAAAAACTTTAGAAAGATTAGGTGATTAATATGGATATATTATTATATATTGGAATGTTAATTCTTCCCATCATTTCTCAAATATATATACATACAACATATAATAAATATAAAATTAAACAAAATGCCAGAAAATTAAGTGGCTTTGAAGTTGCAAGAGCAATTCTTGATGCAAATAATTTGGAGAAAGTTCATATAGTTGAAGTAAAAGGGGAACTAACTGATCATTATGACCCAACAAGAAAAGTAGTAAGATTATCAACTCATGTATTTCATGAAAGTACAATTGCTTCTTCTTCTATAGCGGCCCATGAAGTAGGACACGCAATTCAAGATAAAGAGGGCTATACTTTTTTAAAATTAAGAACTGCTATTTTTCCCTTTGCTAATATTACTTCTTATTTAGCTTATATTTTACTTGTAGTATCTTTGTTATTAGAAATGACTGGAATGTTTTGGTTATCAGTTGCTTTTATATTATTTAGTTTATTATTCCAAGTATTTACTTTGCCAGTAGAATTTAATGCTTCAAAAAGAGCAAAGAATGAACTACAAAAATTAAATTTATCTTCAACAAAAGAACTTGATGGAGTTGATAGTATGCTTAAATCAGCTGCATTAACTTATGTTGCATCTTTGGTTTCGTCAATGATGCAGGTATTAAGACTAATTATTATTTTTCAAAGAAGAGATTAAAGAAATATGAGAGGTGAAAAATGCTAAATACAAATATGGAAATAGTCAGTGAAGAATTAAGAAAATTAAGTGTTTTAATAGAAGACATAAAAAGTAATTACATTGATGAATCAGTATTATCTGAGAAAATCTTAAAAAGAAGACTTATAGAAAGAATATATGAAATATTAACTTTATATAATATAAAAGTAGATTTTTCAAAATTAGAAATATATCTTGATGAAGAATGTTCAAAAGTAGTCAGAATGACAACGAATAAATATATGATTTCATTTATTGATAAGATAAATAATCTTATACATGATTATTCAGAAAGTACAAGAGCATTAATTGAAAACCCCGAAGACCAGACAGAAAAACAAGCTAAGAATCAAAAAAACTTAAGTAATGTCTATGATCAAATCGATGAAGAAAAAAGAAAAAAAGTTAATTTTGATGAAATGACAAAAGACCTTCTTGGTTTATTTGTAAAATTAGGTTTATTTGATGAAAATAACTATGAGTTAATGGAAGAAATTAAAGGATCTATTGCAAGAACAAAAGAAAGTTTTGAGGATGTGCATTATGATCTTAGAAATTATTTATTTGTAACATTATTTAATAAAATTCAAGAATTTTCTGAAACCATTAAAGTTGTAATTAATAGTGAACAAAATATTCAAAAAGAAACTCCATTTAGTTAGGTGATTATATGAAAGAAAAAGTGCTAAAATATTGGTTATATTTATTAATTAATTTTATTTCATTCCTTGGTTTTTCTATATTTACTAATGATACTGTAGGTGGAACATTTATTTTAATGTTTTTCTTATCGTTTATAGTAATGGCCACTTCTTTATTATCTGGATATAATAATAAACAGTTTTGTTTCATATATTGTTTACTTACAGGTGTATTATTTATTCCAATGGCACTAATATTTTTAAATAAAAATTCCATATACTGTGCCATTGTTTTTTTAGTTTTAGCTTTAATATTCAATTATAGTGGTTACAAAATATGGGAGAAGGAAGAAAGAAAAAGAATTAAGAAAGAAACAGCTAAATTAAATAGAAAAAAGACCAAAAAAAAGAAAAAACAATAATTTAGCAAGGTAATTATTATGTTTGAATTAGTATCAAATTATTCTCCATCAGGAGATCAACCAAAAGCAATCCAAGAACTAGTATCTGGTCTTAAAGAAGGAAAAAAAGATCAGGTTCTTTTAGGTGCGACTGGAACTGGGAAAACATTTACTATTGCAAACGTAATTAAAGAAGTAAATAAACCAACTTTAGTGCTTGCTCATAACAAAACATTAGCAGGTCAATTATATTCAGAGTTTAAAGAACTTTTTCCTAATAATCGTGTTGAATATTTTGTATCCTACTATGATTATTATCAACCTGAAGCATATGTTCCAAGCACCGATACCTATATTGAAAAAGACTCATCAATTAATGATGAAATTGATGAATTAAGACATGCTGCTACTAGTTCACTTTTAAATAGACGAGATACAATAGTTGTTGCATCAGTATCTTGTATTTATAATATTGGAGATAAAGAATCTTACAAAAATCATATGCTAACATTAAATGTTGGAGATGAAATTGATAAAAATACAATATTAACAAAACTAATCGATATGACTTATGAAA
>CAZIUX010000036.1:0-8094 GCA_964542795.1 uncultured Muribaculaceae bacterium | reverse complement strand
GACTGCAAGAGAGAATTCAGGAAAGATTAACCAAAGAAAACAGCAAGGCTAAGATATATAGCCAAGGAATATCATCTGAAGATATGGAAAGCTTAAAGGAAACTGCTGAAAATAATGATATTTCATTGGGAAGAACTTTATTTATAAAGAGAATTATAAATAAAGACTCTTCATTATCATTTGAGGAATTAGTAGATAAAGACCAAAAAGAATTGGTTGAACTTGCTAAAGAGAAAAAAGTTCAAAAAAATTCTACAATTGAAGAAAATGAGGAACTACCAATTTCCACAAGTGGCAAAAAATTTAAAGTTAGTGAAATGAATCCTTTAAATAAAGAATAATATCTATCGATGTCAACCAATAAAGGTTGACATAATGTTATATATTTGCTATTATTCATATAGAAAAAGGAGGCAAATAATTATGGCAGTCAAATTAAGACTAAAAAGAATGGGCTCAAAACAAAAACCGTTTTATCGTATTGTTGCAGCTGATGCAAGAAGTCCAAGAGATGGAAGATTTATCGAAACTCTAGGAACATATGATGTTATTAAGAAAGAAAATAATATTACACTTGATGAAGAAAAAATTATTAATTGGCTTGATAAAGGTGCTCAACCTACTGATACAGTTCGTAGCATTTTAAGCCAAAAAGGCATCTTAGCAAAATTCAAAGATTCAAAAAAAGTAGGTAAGTAATATGGAAGAATTAGTAATGTTTACCGAATTTTTAATCAAGGGCGTTGTTAAAAATCCCGATATGGTTAAAGTTCAAAACTTTGAAGATGATGATGAAAATCAAATTCTTGAAGTATTGGTTCAAAATGAAGATATGGGAATAGTAATCGGAAAGAATGGCAAAATGATCAATTCTGTTCGAACATTAATCCAAGCAGCAGCTTATAATAAAGGCTTAAAAAAAGTAAGAATTAACATTGATTCATTTTAATTATTAACAGTAGTTGACTACTGTTTTTATTTTCCTTTATATTGCAATTAATGCTTTAGAATAGTATAATTTATTAATAGAGAGCAACATGATCGGAGGATTGTTTGTGAAAAAAAGAACAATTAGTGCCGCTATTATTACTTTAATAGCATTGCCACTATTATTAATAGGAGGAATTCCTTATGCAATTGCTGTGGGGATACTTTCACTTGTAGCTTTTAAAGAAATTATAAATTTAAAAGAACCAAGAGAAAAGAAATTGCCAATAATAATGATGGCGATTTATTTAGTTGCTTTTTTGATAGTAGTATATTCAAACTATGATGGAAAAGGTATTTTATTTGGGCTTAGTTATGATCGAATTGGTTTGGTACTTATTTCTACTTTACTTCCAAGTATGTTTTATATAGAAGAAGAATATTTCATGAACAGAGCACTTAGAATACTTGGATTAATAACATTAGTTGGTCTTGGATTTAATATGATGATATCAATCTTTAATCTTAACAAAGCTTTATTTTTATATTTAGTATTTATTTCCATGTCAACAGATATATATGCTTATATATCTGGAATGCTAATTGGTAAGCATAAATTATCATCAAAAATATCACCTAATAAGTCATGGGAAGGTTCAATCATTGGGACATTGATGGGAACATTCATTGCTGTAATGTTCTACATTAATTTTATTGGAACGAGTACAAATATTGTTAGATTGATTCTTATAACAATGCTATTATCTGTAATTGGTCAACTAGGAGATTTATTCTTCAGTGCAATTAAAAGAGAATATAAGATTAAAGATTATTCTAATCTTATTCCTGGTCATGGTGGAATATTAGATCGTTTTGATAGTATTATATTTGTCTTAATAAGTTATTTAATATTTAGATTTTACATATAGGAGGAAAAAATGACAACATTAATTATTTTTATACTGATTTTAGGAACACTTGTGTTTGTTCATGAACTAGGACATTTTGTTATGGCAAAACGTGCTGGAGTACATATATATGAATTTGCATTAGGTTTTGGTCCTAAAATCTGGTCAAAAGTAGGTAAAAAAGACAAAGTAGTTTATTCGATTAGAATGCTTCCAATCGGTGGATTTGTTCAAATCGCTGGTGAAGTATATGAAGATGATAATAAAATCCCTAAAGATAAACTAATGGTTAATAAATCATGGGGAAGTAGATTATCAATCATGGTCGCGGGAGTTTTCAATAACTTTTTGCTTGCGCTTATCATCTTATTTATATATGCCCTTGGTTGGGGATACACTGAACAAAAAGCAATTATTGGAAGTGTAGTAGAAAATTATCCAGCAGAAAAATCTGGAATTGAAGCTGGGGATAAAATACTTGCAGTAAATGGTAAAAAAACTGATACTTGGAATGTTTTACTTCTTAGAATAAATATGAAAGATAAAGATGATACTTATTCATTCTTAGTAGAAAAAGCTGATGGTAGAGAAATAACTTATAAATTAAGTCCAATAAAAGAATTAAATGAAAAAGAAGAAGAAGTAAGAGTATTTGGTTTTACCGCTTCCAAAAAAGAATATAGTGGTTTCGTTAATGCCATAAAATATGCTTTTTCACAATTTGCATCAATAATTGATACAATGTTAATTACTCTAGGTGGACTATTTAATGGTTCATTATCACTGAAGAGTTTTGCTGGACCAGTTGGTATTTATTCGATTGTAGGAGAAACAGCTAAATATGGTTTAGGTAATATTCTTTACCTAGTCGCGTTACTAAGCATTAATTTAGGATTCATTAATATTCTTCCTTTCCCTGCATTTGATGGTGGAAAAGTATTGTTCTTAATTCTTGCTAAATTACTAGGAAAACCAATTAATCAAAAAATAGAAAACGCTATGCATACAATATTCTTTGTATTGTTAATGGCATTAATGTTATATATTACATTTCAAGATATATTAAGATTATTTTAAATGGGTTGTATTTTATGAAAAATAATAAGAGGGCATTAAGATATTGCACAAATTTTTATAAAATAGTAAATTTTGATTATAATGAAGATGATTATATTTCTTCAAGATTAATATCAGTTTATAAAGAATATGTTTTTTCTGTAGATTTATCAATTTCTGAAAACGTAAATAAAGTTGAATCACTAGATACAGCAATTAATAAGTATATTGATGATTATTTTTTTCGCAAAGAAATGAAATTGTGTTTAAAAGAAATTAAAATAAATAAAGATGATAATATAATATTATCAATCGTTGATCAAATTATAAAAATATATAATCGTTATGAGAATGATTATACACGAAATATATATATTTCAAGGTGGATATAAAGGGATTTATATGAATAATAGTATAGAAAAGTTTTCTCTTGAGGATAATAAAAAACAGAAGAAGAAATCTAAAAAAACTTATGGAATAATTAGTTTATTTTTCTTTTTACTTGTTATTATTTTTCTAATAATAACTAATATAGATACTATTACTAATTTGTTAAAAAAGCATAAAGAAAAAGACGAGATTAAAATAACTCTATCATTAAATGACATAAAATATGAACTAGGAACTAAAATAAAATATGATAAAGAGTTATATGTTAACAATGAGATTGATTTAGATGAATTAGATATAAGTTTTGAATCAGTAATAGTTGATGAAGAAGGATTATTAAATAAAGTTGGTGAATATGAATACGAAGTAAATTATGCTGGAATAAAAGGTAAGGGTAAGATTAAGGTTAGTGATTCAGAACCTCCAAAAGTAAAAACAAAAATTGCATATATTCCTTTTGGAAGTCAAGAAATAGATGCGGACATGTTTATTAAATCAGTTGTGGATAATTCGAAAAACTATGTGGCAGAGATTACAAATCTCCAAAGTATAAATCCTCACTCTATTGGCGAGATTGAAGTTAAACTAACAGTTAAAGATTTAAGTGATAATAAAGTAGAAGTTACTTCAAAACTAGTTGTATTAGAATCAACCTATGCTGAATTATTTTCAATGCAAGATTTAAATGTTTCATATAACGATAAAGATGATAAATTATGGAATAATGTTATTACTGAAAAGTTTGAATCAGCGATTACAAGCAGTAGCAGCATTTTCTTATCTGGTTTAAACAAAGTAAAAAATTATAATTGGGAAGAAATAATAAATACCAAATATCCTGGGTCGATAGTTGAAGAATCCGATTCTTTAATACTGTACAATCAAGATGATTTAATTGTGGGAATTACTAAAAGAGTTAAATTAAAATTTAATAATGAATCTAAATATTATTATCTTGAATATTAAAAAAACATTTCTTTATGAAATGTTTTTAAATAGTATTTTATCTTTTTTGTTAAGTGATGTGCAAATAATTGCATAAATTATTGTCGATATAATGCATGTTAGAATAACACTCATGAAATTAGAAGTTAAATTTATAATTAATTGATTAAAATTAATATCTTTTTTAAATATACTAACTAAACCATTACCGCCTGTATATATAATTGTATTTAACAATAATGATATTAAATAACTCATTAAGTATGCAACAAATTTAGGGGTATAATCTTTTAATGCTCTGTACAATGATATGAAAGAAAGAGAACTTGTTAAATATCCTCCAATAAAGAAAATTAAGTTTCCAATTGTCGGATAGGATATTGAACCACCTAAAATATTTATATGTTTTGGAGTAAATATAAATTCTAGAGATGCTCTAAAGTAAAATGTAATCTCATCTCCCCTTAGTAATGACACCACGCTTAGAGAAAATAAAAAGATTAATAAGAATCCTATGCTAAGCAATGCACTTTTTTTTGTTAATTTTGATCCTATTGAATGAGACATATACGCAAGTAAAATAAATATGAAAGGATAAATAACAAAAGTATTATTAAAGTTAATATTTTTAATGATTGATGTGTTTTTTCCTAGGACTGTAAAAGATAATATTAATAAAATTGCTAGTAAAGCTGGTAAAAACATTTTTTTATTGTCATTCATGATATCACTCCTATAATAAATTTATCATAATTTATTATAAACAACTATAAAAACATTAAAAAAAATTGCTTATGTTGACATTTTTTTATATAATCTAATTGTAGGTGATAAAATGATAAATTATAAAAGAAATGTTTTATTAGGAGGACTAATTATATTTCTGTTTGTATCAGTTATAGGCATAACGTATTCATTCTTTAGCATTAGAACAAATGGTAATGATAGTGCAAGCTCACAAATGGTAAAGTCAGCATCAAGATTAATCCAATACACCGATTTAACATTAATATCAAACCAAGAAATGATTCCTGGATGGTCCACTAATAAAACTGTTGATGTCGAAAATCTTGGAACTAAAGATATTACATACGATTTAATATGGCAATCAATAACGAATAATTTATCTAGACAACAAGACCTTGTTTATCAAATTTCATGTACATCAAACATAATTGGTAACACTTGTTTAGGAAAATCACAAACTCAAATTCCTAATACAGGAACTGATATTTCAATATTAAGCAGCATTAACTTGGCTGTTGATGAAATTCACACATATACTATTACAGTTACATACATAGATCAAGCTGTTGATCAAAGTGTGGATATGAACAAATCTATCTCAGCTAAATTAGGAGCAAAAGATTTATAAATAAATAAAGGGGCAAGATAATGAAAAAAACAATAATAAAAGTATCTATATTATTATTCATTATTTTCCTTTTTTTATTTTACTTACTATCTTTTAAAAAAAACATTAAATTAGAAGTTAATTTAATCCAAAATTCATCAGGATATTATGCTGAAGTAAGTAATATGAATTTCGATGCTAAATTATATAAGATTTATGTAAAAACAGTTTTTAAGGTCATAATTTATGAAAAAGAAATAACTGGGAATATTAATAAAATAGAACTCCCTTATCCAAAGTATGGAGACATATATACTGTATATGCGGTAGCTTATAATAAAGATAATAAACCAATAAATACATCGAATGAAAAGGATTTTATTTGGAGTTCACCAACTTTTGATCGAAGTGGAGATTATATAATTAATAAGAATAGTAGTAAAGAACTAAAAATAGACGGGCAACTCGGCAATAATTTAAAATTAGTATATAAATATGAAAACAGAGTAATATTTAGTACTAGTAAAGTTGATAATATTATTTATTATCCAGACGATTTATTTACTTTTGATCAAAAAAAATTAACAGTGTTCTTAATGAAAAATGAAACAATAGTTGATCAAAAAAGTATATATATTAATGTTAATAAAATTGGACCAGTTAAAATAACAAATCCAATTAATTATAGTGAATATGTTATAGATGATATACTTGTTAACTTTGATGGTGGAGAAGGGGCTAATACGTTTGAACTCCAAGTAAAAGATGGAGATGTACTTATTAATAGAAAAATAATTAACTCTTCTGAGCCAAAACAATTTGTAATTGAATCATCAATTATGTCACCAAATAAAAGTTATAAAGTAAATGTAATTGCAAAATATAATGATTATGATGAATTAGCACAGAAGAATGAAGTTGGATTTATAATAAGAGATAATACTTATGTTACTCCTGTTTTCATAGATTCTGATGTTCATATAATTAAAGGTCAAAAAATTGAGTTAGGAAATGTCTTAAAGAATGTAAAAATAATCTATACTTTAGATGGAACTAATCCAAGTGAAACTAATGGAATAATTTATGATGGACCAATAGAGTTAAATAGTAATATTACTATTAAAACCATTGCAATTAATAAAGAAGGAGTTACGAGTATAGTTTCAAATTTTGACTATGTAATTGGAAAAAAAGAAATTAAAATATTTGTTAGCCCATCAATTCAAGACTATAATCATGGTCATAGTAAGACGCCTTATTCTACAGAAAATATCGTCATGAACCACCTCGCTGATATGGTAATTCCCAAACTTAAAGAAAAAGGTTTTATTGTTTATAGAAATAATCCCAACACTACAATACCTGATTGGGCAAGAGATGCGAAGAGAAAAAATGTAGACTTTTATCTTGCATTACATAGTAATGGAAGTAAAAATCACGACACTTCTGGTGTAAAATCTTATATAGATTATGATACCAGTGCTTCATATTCAATAGCCAATAAAATTCAAGAAAAGTTGATTAGCATTTATCCATATAAACTTAATCCAAATAATGGCATTACATATGCTAAGAATTCTTTAGGAGAAGTAAGAACTTCAATGGTTCCATTTGGAGTATTATTAGAAATTGGATATCATGATGATTATTATGATGCAATGTGGATTATGAGTAGTCTAGAAGAAATTGCAACAAGTATTGTTGAAGGTGTTTCAGAATATTATGGATATTAATACCAGATTGACAAACAACTTAAATGTGATAAGATAAATGAGTAAATCAGTGCAAAAGACTAAGTAGTAAATTAAGTATTAAAGAGAATTAGTGGTTGGTGTAAACTAAGATAATAATTTATGAAATCTATCTTTTAAGAGGATTAATAAATCCCGGTTAAAAGCCGTTATCTAATGAGTTAAACAAAGGATGGTACCGTGCCTTAAGCACTCCTTGGACCATTCTTTTTTTGTAGGAGAATTTATGAAAGATTTATTAAATGAATTAGAAATCATTGAAATTAGATTAGAAGCAAAACAATCAAAAAAAGCAGAAAAATTAGTTAATATCATTTTTAAAAATACCTTTGATCTTATTGGTAGACCATATATAGAACACTTATATGCAGTAGCCTCCGGATTTAATGATGAAGAAAGGTATACTACTGGACTATTACATGATATTTTGGAGGATACAAAAATGACTATAAATGATTTAGTGATGTTAGGCTTTAGAGAAATGATAGTTAACAATGTTATACTATTGACTAAAGAAGAGGATTCATATGAAAAATATATAGACAAGTTAGTTACATCATCTAACACAGTTGTTTTAGACATTAAACTCTCCGATTTAAAACATAATCTAAAAGAAGAAAGATTAAATAAATTGAACGAAGAAAAAAGACAAACGTTAAAAGACAAATATTTAAAAGCTTATGATAAAATAAGTAAGAGAAGGGAAGAATTAATATGATAGATATAAAAATAATTAGAGAAAATAGAGAAATAGTAAAAGAAA
>CAZIUX010000035.1:298-8479 GCA_964542795.1 uncultured Muribaculaceae bacterium | reverse complement strand
AATCATTGTATCTAATTGAACAATTTTTAGCCGTAATTGTAATACCTCTTTCTCTTTCAAGATCATTACTATCCATTACTCTTTCATTTACAAATTCATTGTCACGAAAAATATGACTTTGTTTTAACAAAGCATCAACTAGAGTACTTTTTCCCGCATCTACATGCGCGACTACCGCTATATTTATTATTTTATCCATGGGATACCTCTTTTCGCACTAAAAAAATATACACTATTTTAGTGTATATTACAAGCATTATTTCAATATAGCTTTAAGGATTGTTACAATTGTTAATAATATTACTAAAGAAATATAGAGAATTTTTTCGGTTTTCTCCTCCAAAGACAATTCTTTTTCTTCGTTTGATACTTGATCTTCTTCTAGTTCAAGAAGTGAAAACTGCCATATTCCTTTTGAATTAATCGCTGCTTCATCTTCAAGAATATAAAGATTTGAAGTATATTTATACTCACCATATAAATAGGCAATTTTTCCATATCCATCACCAATTATTTTATTTTGAAGTAATTCATTATCAACAAATACCCAAGATAAATGTCTATTGTACTTGTCTGTTAAAGCACTATTATCATCATATTCAAGTTCAATTTTAGTTGCATTCTTTAAGGTATTACATGTGTATTCAGAAGCTATTTTTGAAAACATTTTAACTTTTGGTAAAGGATGATCAAGTTCTGGAGTATCTACTGCTAATAATCTAACTGTAATTACCTTATCATCTAGAGTGAATTTAGCTGTATCACCATCAACGCATTTATTAAATTTAACTTCCGTTTTTTCCTTAATAATTATTGAACAAGGATTTTTATCAAATTCCTGATTTGGATTTATTATTTCATAACTAGATAATTCCTTATTCCAAATTACTTCATGAAAATGATAGGTATCATTATTTTTATGATAACCATATTTTACCCCATCACAGCCATTGATACGTTGTGATTTTCTATTATTTTGATCAACTATCTTATCTTCATGAGCATATGAAATGGGCATTAATAACAAAATTAAAACTAATATATATTTTTTCATATATTTATTATGCCACAAAAAAACAATTTTATATAGATAAAATTGTTTATTTGTTTTCTTTATATCCTTGACCAAGTAATAATTCTACTACTTTTTCTTTTGTTTCTCCTTTGTAAGCAAATGATTTATCTGCAAAGTCATAAGTTACAACATTTCCATCTCTTACTATCTCTTCAACTGTTTCATCATAGTAACTAGCTGAGTAAATATCTACCGCGGTTTTTTCATCTAAACAACGAATTTGCATTACTCCATTTTTGGCAACTCCATTTTCAAAATAAACGCTTATGGAATAAGTAATATTTCCTTGTTCCATTCCCATTACTAATTTGTCACCTAAATTTTCAAATTCTTTTGATGATCTAGAATCATTAATCACTTCTTGACTTGAAGAGCTGGATTTATTATCTTTCACTTCTTTATCTTTTTTTCCACAACCTAAAACTGATACCGATAAAGCAGATAACATTAATAAAAACAATATTTTTTTCACAATTACACCTCCTATTATTAATCTAATTATATCATGGTTTTTAATATATTTATCTAATTTTTAATCAATTGACACTTTTATTTTTCAATATCTATTAATGCTTCATTTGATGTCTTACCAGAATAATTATATATTATTTCATTATTTTCATTTACTAAGTATATTATTTTTTTACCTAAGTCTCTGACATCAATTGTTACATCTATTATTTCTTCTTCATATGGTCCATCAATTAACGTTTCTTCTTGATAAGGAAATCTAACAGTAATTTCATAAATGCTTTTTTCCCGTTTAGTAATTTTTTGAACATACCCTGGTTTTCTTCCACCACCAGAATACCAAAGACCAAAATTCATTATTTGCCTTGTATCTTCACTTAAAAAATATACAAATTCAAAGTTTTCATTAGTCCAATATCCTTCTATTAATGACCAAATATCATTTGGCTTATTTTGTTCACTAGAAATAAGATCTTTAGTTGAACTTGATGAACTAGATATAAGATCTTTTTCTTTATTGCCACAGCCAACAAAGATAATACTAACAATAATAATTATAAATAATTTTTTAATTATTTTCATCATTATAATTACTCCCCTCAAGATTAATTGTTTCTATATTATTTACAAATTCTTGTTTTTTTTGATTTGCTTCTTGGGTTTCAATGTATCTTAGTATACGATTTTGGTTTTTAATTGATTGTTCTATTTTATGATGTAAATCTTCTAACATTAATTCACTTTTTAAATCTATTCGGTAATCATTATGATTTCTTAAACTATCTTTTTTCCCTTGACGATTTTGGCTCATCATAATAATTGGAGCTTGCAAAGCCGCAACACATGACAAAACTAGATTAAGCAAAATGAATGGATACTTATCATAGCCATTAACTAATATTACAGTATTTAATATAATCCAAAAAAGCAAAAAAGATGTAAAACCAATAATAAAACCCCAACTTCCGGCAACTTCTGAAAAACGGTCAGCCGCTCTTTCACCAAATGTCAAAGTCCCTTCTTGTTGTTTTTCAATATCTATTGCCATTGGCTTGTCAATTAATAGATCTAATAATTCTTCTCTGTCTTGATCTTGTAAATCTTGTTCTAGTAAAGCTTTAACTATTTCTGATTTTGTTTGTTTACTTTCCATTATTTCAACTCCTTAATTATAAAATAATTATATCATTTTTTAATTAAGATAGTTAAAATCTTTATACTCTTTTAAATTGTATACCAAAAGAGATTTGATCTTCATCTTGTAAATTATAACCTGGCTTATATAAAGCTCCATTTATTAGGATTGGTTCATCTTTTTTATCAATTCCTAATGACGATAAAAAGTTTTCAATAGGTGTATTTTTTTTAATGGCATAACTAATACCGTCGTTTGTATAAACTCTTATATATTTTGAAAATAATTCTTCTTTTATTTTTTCAAGAAAAGCTGCATTATCATTAAATTTTTTATCTATTTCTTGAATTGAACCATAAAATTGAAATTCTTTACTCATCGTATTTTGCATTCTTTCACGAACATCATTTGGATTTAATCTCCAATAAGCTGTTAGTCCATAATCAGCAATTATTCTTTGATTCCTATCACCTATTTGAGCTTGTACAAGCAAATTAGAAGGGCTTTTAATCGTAGTATGCAAAGAACGATATGTATTATGTCTAGGTGCAGCGATTAAATCGATAAATCGGTTATTAATTGGGAAATATAAACCATGAATAACTCCTACAGAGGTATAGCAACTTAAAATATCATCAACAGCAATTTTAATTGAAAAGATATTTGGCATTGAATTTAGTGGTCTAGCATTTCCTTTTCTTTTATATATACTATAAATATTTCTAATACCTAGTTTAGTTTCATTTGGTATTCCATTATCCATTAAGGCATTATTAATTTTAGTTAACATTTCCATTAATGTTTTTTCTTCTTTTTCATATAATAATTTTCTTTCAGCAAAGATAGAATTGTAATCTTCTGGTTGTAAATATTTTAAAGAAATATCTTCAAGTTCATTTTTTAACTTATACGCTCCAATATAATTAGCAAGAGGCACATATATTTCAATAGTTTCATATGCGATAGATTTTTGTTTGGCTTCAGATTTATATTCGAGTGTTCGCATATTATGTAACCTATCATATAATTTAATAATTATTATTCTAACATCTTTAGTTAAACTCATAATTAGTTTACGATAATTAAAAATTCTTGCTTCGTTTGCTGATGAAAAATTAGTATTACTAATTTTTGTTACTCCAGAAACTAAAGAAGCAACTTCGGGATTAAATTCTTTTGTAATTTCTTCTTCCGTAAGGTTTGTATCTTCAATGGTATCGTGTAGTAATCCCGCACAAATGGTATCGGCATCTTCTTTCATTTTGGCAAGACTAATTGCAACTTCTAAAGGATGTGTTACATATGTGTCACCACTATCACGATATACTCCATCATGATATTTAGCTGCAAATAAAAATGCTTTGTAAATCATATTTTTGTACTGAACTTCATAATCTGCAACTAAATCCATTAATTCTTTAATTAATTTCTCCATATACACCCCACCCATCAAAAAAACAACATAAATCCAAAAATGGAAATATGTTGTTTGTTAGGCTGATTTATTATTTAATAAATAAATATATTTCCACCCCTAAATAAATATAGTGATGATTATATATCATTTTTCAAATTTATGCAATTATTTTTTATTAACAATTGGCGCAACTAAATCTTCATAGTCTTCGCTTACACAACTATCAGTAATACTCTTTAATATTTGTTCATTATATTGTTCAGAATATCCGATAAAATGTTGATCTCCAATTACTATAAATGGAACTCCTGTATCTTCAGTAATTTTAAGAGCAGATACAACGTTATTCATTTTTTGTTCATTAGCTTTATCTTTCCAAACTTCATACTCAACCAATTTATAACATGAACTATATTGTTCTTCAATTGATGAGAAAAATTTCTTAGCTTTTTCACAATGAGGACATCCATCGCCCCAAAATAAGTAAACATTTGCCACTTGTTTTACATCTTGAGCATTAAATTCCTTTGCTGGAGTTACTGTCTCAGAAGTTTTACAACTAGCTAATGTTAAAGACATTAATATAAGGGTAACTATTGCAATTATTTTTTTCATTTTTTTACCTCCTTAATATTCATTCTATCATAAGAGATTTTAATTTGGAAATATTTTTTTATTTATTATCATTTTATAGTATAATTAAATTAAATATGGAGGCGTATTTATGTTTGAAAATAATAAGATACTAATCTTGGGAATGGCAAGAAGTGGCTATGAAGCGGCCAAGGTTTTAGTAGGTAGAAATAATGAAGTGATTTTAAATGATG
Source organism: uncultured Muribaculaceae bacterium (assembly GCA_964542795.1). Classification (GTDB taxonomy): domain Bacteria; phylum Bacillota_I; class Bacilli_A; order RF39; family UBA660; genus JAAZHN01. Next base: position 3,554 of record CAZIUX010000035.1, on the reverse strand, counting down.
CTAAAAATGAAACTGATCATGATGCAGATAAAGTAAATGAATTAAGAAACTTGGGTGTAAAGTTAATTTTTGGTTCCCACCCAGTTGACTTACTTGACAATTCATTTAATTATTTGATAAAAAACCCCGGAATAAACAACGATCATCCTTATGTTGTAAAAGCAAATGAACTTGGAATTGAAGTTATTAATGAAGTTGAAATGGCTTATAGACTGTTTAAAGGAAAAGTAAAATTAATTGGAGTTACAGGTACGAATGGTAAGACAACGACAACCACTTTAATCTATGAAGTATTAAAAGAATCCGGTCTAAAAACTCATTTAACTGGCAATATTGGTTATCCTTTATGTAGTTTCTTAAATGAATTTAATGCTTCGGATATCGTTGTAATGGAAGTATCTTGTCAACAACTGGTTAACATGAAAGAATTTAAAGCAGACATCGTTGTATTTACCAATCTTTCTCCTGCTCACTTAGATTTTTTTAATAATTATGATGAATATAAAAATACCAAAGCTAAAATATTTAATAATCAAACTGCAAATGACTCAGCAATAATTAATTATGATAATGAAGATGTATTAAAATTATTGCCAAAAATTAAAGCTAAAATAAAGTATTTTTCTGATGAAAAAGACTATGCTGATTGTTTCATTAAAGATGATATTATTTATTATAAAGGCGAAGAAATAATTAATACTAGTGATATTAAAGTAACTGGCAAACATAACTATGAAAATATTATGGCCATGATATTAGCCGTTAAAGAGCTTAGAGTAGAAAATAAACATATTGTTAAAGTATTAAAAGAATTTAAGGGTGTTGAACATAGATTAGAATATGTTAAAGAATTAAATGAAAGAACATTCTATAATGACTCTAAGGCAACCAATATTGAATCAACCAAAATAGCTCTTGCTGCCATGAATAAACAAACCATCTTAATTTTAGGTGGTCAAGATCGAAATCAAGATTTTAATTTACTAAACGATAGTCTAATGAATGTAAGATTAGTTGTCTGTTATGGAGAGAATAAAGAGAAAATTAGAGCCTGGTTAGAAGAATTAGGAATTTATTGTTTTATATGTAATTCATTACCTGAAGCTACTAAATTAGCTTACAAAAAATCAAGGCCTAATGAGATAATTCTCTTAAGCCCTGCATCTGCTTCTTGGGATCAATTTTCCTCATTTGAAAAAAGAGGCGAATTATATAAAGAAACTATTAATAAATTGAATAGATAATCATTTTATTAAGTAATTGTTAACAATTTCTCTATCAGAGAAATGATGTTTTACATGATTAATTTCTTGATATTCTTCATGTCCTTTACCTAAAATTAATACTATATCTTTATCATGAATTAAATCTAAAGCCATATTAATGGCTTTTTCTCTGTCATTTTCAATTTGATAGTTATTTGAATAAACGCCTTCAATAATATCTGCAATTATTTTATTTGGATCTTCAGTTCGTGGATTATCATTTGTAAATATAACATGGTCACTTAAACTAGTAGCAAGGTTTCCCATAATTGGTCTTTTAAGTGGGTCTCTATCTCCTCCACAGCCAATAACTGTAATTATTTTTCCAAGTCTATTTTCTTTAAATGCCATTATTATTTTTTCTACTGCATCAGGCGTATGAGCATAATCAATAATTGCAAGTCCATTACCAACTTTTATCGTTTCTATTCTTCCTTTAGGTGGATAGATATTCATCGATGCCCTTATAATATCATTTATTTCGAATCCCAATTTATTAATTAGTCCTAAAGAAGTTAAGTAATTTATTACATTAAAATGACTAATTAGATTAATTGTAACTTCATAAGTATTATTATTGTTTACAAAAGTAATCTTTGTTTTATCTTCTTTTAGTTCTTCAGAAATCAACTTGTAATCAGTACCTTTTTCTCCTAAAGTAAAATAATTATTTTTTAAGAATTTTTCACTATATGGAACATCAACATTAACAATAAATGGGGAATTATTTAAATAATTAAATATTTTTAATTTAGCATTTAAATAATTATCCATACTTTTATGATAGTCTAAATGATCTTGAGTAAGATTTGTAAATGCTCCTGCACTAAATGATAAACCATCAACTCTATTTTGATCTAGAGCATGACTGCTTACTTCCATTACAACATGAGTAATACCATTGTTGTAAGCGCATACTAATAATTTGTATAATTCTAGTAACTCGGGAGTTGTATTGTTTAAATCTTTTTTTACATCTTTATAATAAAAACCGTTCGTTCCAATATAAGCGGCATTAACTCCTAAATTATTTAATATTTGATATGTTAAAAAACAGGTCGTAGTTTTACCATTTGTCCCGGTTACACCAATTAATTTCATCTTATTGATATCTTTTAAATAATTATTAAATAATAAATTATTCAAATATTCACTTGTATCAGAAACATATTCGATAATACTTTCATCTAAATAATCATTTTTAAAGGATGCAATAATCTTAGTTGCGCCTTTTTCTATTGCAGCATTAATATATTCATGACCATCACTAGACATACCTTTAAGTGCTATAAAAGTATCTCCAGGTTTTACTTTTCTTGAATCACTTTGGATATTATCAATTATCATTTTATCACCTAAATTAATTATATCATCTAAACTTTATTTTTTTAAATTATTATGTTAGAATATTAATCAATGCAAAGAAGGTATGTAAAATGAATACAGGTGAAGTGAGTTTTTCAAGAGAAATTACTTACTTAGAAAAACTAAAAATATTAGCAAATAGAACATGGAAATTCAATCACTTGGTTGATTCTAGTCTAGTTGAAGAAATGATAAATCATATTACATCAGCGCCTGAAAAAACAATGATAACGGCTGATAGTATGTATTTAAATGCCATAAATGCTCCAATTTTACCATTTCCAGGTTATGATTTAACTTTTGAAGAATTTCAAAAAAAAGTAGATGCAACAACTGAACTTGTATGTGGAGGATCCGGCGCAAAAGCTTTTAGAAAATAAGCAAATAAAAAGAGAAAATATAATATTTTCTCTTTTATTTTAATCTACATCTGTTCTACTTAGTATAGCTGCTGGAGTTTTCTTTATTGTATTAAAGACGGGAATTAACCCAACAATAACATTGAAGATTAAGATTAGAACAAAACTTGCAAGTACAACTTGAAAATTTAACATAAACTGAGAAGCAAATATATTTGTTGTCATTATTCTATCAATTACAAATGTCATGAAGGCTAAACCTAGAAC
>CAZIUX010000035.1:0-288 GCA_964542795.1 uncultured Muribaculaceae bacterium | reverse complement strand
AAGTAATTGCTAGTATTTCTCCTAAGAACATCTTATAGATGTCTTTTTTCTTCATGCCAATTGCTCTTAAGATTCCCACCTCTTTTATTCTAGATAAGAATGAAGAACGTATAATCAAGAATATTTCAACAAATGATATTATTAATATTACTGCTGATACAGTAATTGACGCTGTTATATTTTTACTCTTTGAATTAACATATTCTCTTCTAGCAACTGCGTATGTTTCTTCAACATTTAAATCATTTTCTCTTATACTAGTTAAAGCTAATTCTTTATCATTAGGCA
>CAZIUX010000034.1:0-8810 GCA_964542795.1 uncultured Muribaculaceae bacterium | reverse complement strand
AACTGAAGATATGGTTGGACATAAATTAGGTGAATTTTCATTAACTAGAAAATTCAATGGCCATACCGGAAGTAAAGGTGTATAAAGATGGAAGCTTATTCAATTCATAGAAAAGCGATGATAGCACCTTTAAAAGCAAAAATGACAATTGATTTAATTAGAGATAAAGATGTCATTACAGCTAAAGGAATTTTAAAAAATACTAATACAAAAGCAAGTCGCTTAATTATAAAAGTTTTAGATTCAGCTGTTGCAAATGCAGTTAATAATCTTGGTGCTAATGAAAAAGATTTATTTGTAACTGAATGTTATATAAATCCAGGACCAGTATATAAAAGAACTAAATTTGCATCACGTGCGAATATTGATCGTAGAGATCATAGAACAAGTCACATAACTGTAAGAGTTAGTGACAAAAAGGAGGTCTAATATGGGACAAAAAGCACATCCAGTTGGACTAAGAGTTGGAATTAATAAAGGTTGGGAAAGTAATTGGTATGCACCAAAGAAAGACTTTGCTAAATTTTTAAACAACGATATCAAAATTCGTGAATATTTAGAAAAGAATTTAAAAGATGCTGCTGTTTCTAGCGTTATTATTGAAAGAAACAAAAAAAGAACAGATATTAAAATCAATACTGCTAAACCAGGTGTCGTAATTGGCCGCGGTGGAGAAGATATTGAAAAACTAAGAAAAATACTTAGCAAATTAGTCGATGAAGATGTTTATATTTCAATTATTGAAGTAAGAAGACCTGACTTAGATGCTGCATTAGTTGCAGAAAACATTGCAAAACAAATTGAAAATCGTGCAAATTATCGTAATGCTCAAAAGAAAGCGATAAAAAGTGTTTTAAAAGCTGGTGCTAAAGGTGTTAAAACTAGTGTATCTGGTCGTTTAAATGGAGTTGAAATGGCTCGTACTGAAGGTTATTCAGAAGGGTCAGTACCTTTACATACATTAAGAGCAAATATTGATTACGCTATAAAAGAAGCGCAAACAACTTATGGAAAAATTGGTGTAAAAGTTTGGATTTATAAGGGAGAAATTCTTCCTGGACAAACTGTAGAAGAAGATCAACAACCAAAGGAAAGAAATAGAGGTGTTAAAAATGTTAATGCCGAAAAGAACTAAATATCGTAAACCACATCGTGTTAGTTATGATGGTAAAGCTAAAGGAAATTTAGTTTTAACAGCTGGCGATTACGGATTAATTGCAACTGAAGGTGGATGGGTTAACGCTCGTCAAATCGAAGCTGCACGTATCGCAATGACAAGATTTATGAAACGTGGTGGAGATGTAAGAATTAATATTTTCCCTCATTTAGCTTTAACAAAAAAACCTTTAGAAACCAGACAAGGTGCAGGTAAAGGTAATGTTGAAGAATGGGTAGCAGTAGTAAAAAAAGGAAAAATCATGTTTGAAATTTCTGGAATAGATGAAGCTACTGCGCGAGAAGCATTAAGACTTGCTTCTCATAAATTAAGCATAACATCTAAGTTTATAAAAAAAGAAAGTGGTGTTCAAAATGGAAATTAACGATATAAGAAAACTATCCACTGAAGATATAAACAAGAAGATTAAAGAATGTAAATTAGAATTATTTGATTTAAAACTAAAACAAGCTACAGGAAACTTAGATAAACCTCATCAAATGAGAAATCTAAGAAAAACAGTTGCTAAATTAAAAACAGTTTTAAACGAAAAAAAAGAAGGAGGAACTAAATAATGGCTAAAAAAGAAATCGTTGCTACAAAGCATCAATTAATCGGAACAGTTGTTAGTGATGTCAATGATAAAACTATCATTATTCAAGTAACAACAACTAGTCGTGATCCTCTTTATGGAAAAAGAGTTAAAAGCTCAAAAAAATACACTGCTCATGATGAAAAAAATGTAGCCAAAATGGGAGATACAGTTTTAATTTCTGAAACTCGTCCATTATCTAAAACAAAGAGATATGAACTAGTAAAAGTAATTGAAAAATCTGTAATCTTATAAGGAGGGGACACAAATGATACAACAACAAACAAGATTAAAAGTTGCTGATAATACTGGTGCCCGTGAACTTATGGTTATAAGAGTTATGGGTGGACATCATCGAAAATTTGGTAATATTGGTGATGTAGTAGTAGGAACAGTAAAAAAGGCAATTCCTAACAGCAATATGCCAAAAGGAAAAGTCGTTAAAGCTGTAATTGTAAGAACCATAGAAGGCGTAGGAAGAGAAGATGGTAGTCATATTAAATTTGGTGACAACGCTTGCGTAATAATCAAAGATGATAAAACACCAATCGGAACACGCGTTCTTGGTCCCGTTGCTAGAGAATTAAGAGAAAAAGATTATATGAAGATCGTTTCTTTAGCTAGTGAAGTATTATAGGAGGCAATATGAAAGTAAAAGTTGGAGATAAAGTAAAAGTTATTGCTGGATCTGATAAAGGAAAAGAAGGCAATATAACTAAAGTTTTAAAGGCTTCTAATCGTGTAATTGTAACTGGCATTCATATTGTCAAAAAACACATGAAACCTGGACGTACAAACGAAACAGGTGGAATATTAGAAACTGAAGGACCAATTCATGTATCTAATGTAAAAGTCTTAGAAAGCAGTAATAGACAAAAAGTCAAAACTGAAAAAATAGTAAAAAAAGAAGAAGTTAAAAAGGAAAAAGAAGTTAAAAAACAAGCTCGTAAAGAAATTGTTGAAAACGTTAAAAAAGATTATGCTCAAAAAGAAGTTACTAAAAAATCAGTTAAAAAAGACGTTGTAAAAAGCGCTGCTACTAGAAAAGTAGGAGGTAGTAAATAATGAATAGTTTAAAAGAATTATATACTAAAGAAATAGTTCCTGCCCTAATGAAAGAATTTAATTATAAATCTATAATGCAAGTTCCTAAATTAGAAAAAATTGTTGTTAATATGGGTGTAGGAGAAGCTACTCAAGATACTAAATTCGCAGAAGCTGCACTTAAAGATTTAGAATTAATTACAGGACAAAAACCAGTTCCTACTAAAGCAAAAAAATCTATAGCAGGTTTTAAATTAAGAGAAGGTCAAGTAATTGGTACTAAAGTTACATTAAGAGGAGAAAATATGTATATTTTCTTAGAAAAACTTATTAAAGTTGCTCTACCTCGTGTCCGTGATTTTAGAGGAATCAATAATAAGGCTTTTGATGGAAAAGGTAACTATACTTTAGGAGTTAAAGAACAATTAATCTTTCCAGAAATTGAATTCGACAGTGTAGTTAAGGTTCGTGGTATGGATATAGTATTTGTTACCACAGCGAAAACTAATGAAGAAGCTTTAAAATTATTAAGTGCATTTGGAATGCCTTTTAGAAAGTAGGAAAAGAATATGGCAAAAACAAGTTTAAAAGTTAAACAAGCTCGTGAACCAAAGTTCGAAGTTAGAAAATACACAAGATGCCAAAGATGTGGAAGACCACATGCTGTCATCCGTAAATTCGGAATTTGTCGTATTTGTTTCCGAGAACTAGCTAATAAAGGTCAAATCGCCGGCGTTACGAAGTCAAGCTGGTAGGAAGGGAGAGAGCTTTTAATGGTAAATGACAGAATTGCTGATATGTTAACTCGTATTAGAAATGCAAATCAAATGAAATATGATGAAGTAGAAGTGCTTGGATCAAAATTAGTAATTGAAGTTGCTAAAATATTGAAACAAGAAGGCTTCATTGAATCATATAAATTAAATCAAAGTATCAAAGGTGATACTTTAACATTAGTATTAAAATATGCTAATAACAAAAAAGAAAGAGTTATTACTGGTTTAAAAAGAATTAGTAAACCCGGACTTAGAGTTTATGCAAAAAGTAATGAAGTTCCTAAAGTTCTTAACGGACTTGGAATCGCAATAATCTCTACTTCTACAGGAGTTATGACTGATAAAGAAGCTAGAAGTAAAAATCTAGGAGGAGAAGTACTTGCCTATATATGGTAAGGAAAAATGATTTATGAGTCGTATAGGAAAACGTAAATTAGTACTTCCAGCAGGCGTTACTGTTACAAATGAAAATAATGTTGTAACAATAAAAGGCCCTAAAGGAGAATTAGTAAAATCATTTGATAAGAATTTGGATATTAAAGTTGAAGATAATATTTTAACTGTTGATCGTCCAAATGATAGCGCAGAAATGACTATCTTACACGGTACTACAAATGCCTTAATTAACAACATGATCATTGGAGTTAGTGAAGGTTACAAAGTAGAATTAGAAACTGTTGGAGTTGGATACAGATTCAATCTTCAAGGAACTAAAATAGTTATAAGCGCTGGATATTCACACAATGTTGAAATGGTTATTCCAGCAGGAGTAAAAGCTGAATGTCCATCAAATACGGAATTAGTATTAACCGGAATTAATAAAGAACAAATAACTGAATTTGCTGCTAATGTTCGTAAAATAAGAAAACCTGAACCTTACAAAGGAAAAGGAATTCGTTATAAAGGCGAATATGTAAGACGCAAAGACGGTAAGAAAGCTGCATAAGGAGGAAAAATATGATAAAGAAAGAATCGAAAAATGTTGCTCGTCAAAAAAGACATGCAAAAGTACGTGCAAGAGTATCTGGAACAAATGAAATTCCAAGACTTAATGTATTTAGATCAAATGCTCATATTTTTGCTCAACTTATTGATGATGAAAAGGGTACAACTCTTGCTAGTGCATCTTCAGTAGAATTAAAGATTAAAAACGGTAGTAACCTTGAAGGAGCTGCTTTAGTTGGAAAAGATATTGCTGAAAAAGCAAAAAAATTAAAAATAACTAAAGTAGTATTTGATCGCGGTGGCTATTTATATCATGGGCGTGTTGAAGCATTAGCTAATGCTGCTCGTGAAAATGGATTGGAATTTTAGGAGGTTATTATGGTAAGAGAAGAAAAAGACCCAAAAAAGAAATTATTAGAGGAAAAAGTAATCTCTATAACTCGTGTTACAAAAGTAACTAAAGGTGGACGTCATTTCCGTTTCTCAGCTGCTATGGCTGTAGGTGATGGCAAAGGTTTAGTTGGTATTGGAACCGGTAAAGCTAATGAAGTTCCAGAAGCAATTAATAAAGGAATTCAAGCAGCAAATAAGAACTTAGTTCGTGTTGCTATTATGGATAACCGAACAGTTGCCCATGAATCAATTGGTACTTGTGGTGGAGCTAAAGTTATGATTAAACCTGCTATCGAAGGTAAGGGAATCATCGCTGGTGGAGCTGCAAGAGTTATATTAGAATTAGCGGGAGTTAAAGATGTTATTTCTAAGTCTTTAAGAGCTAATACAAAAATCAACGTTGCTAAAGCAACACTTGAAGCCCTAACTATGCAAAAGACTCCAGAAAAAGTTGCTGAACTTAGAGGCAAAACTAAGGAGGAATTATAATGAAATTAAATAAGTTAGAATCTTCTCCAGAAAAAAAGACTCGTAAAAGAGTTGGTCGTGGTCCAGGAAGTGGAATGGGTAAAACATCAACAAGAGGAGAAAAAGGTTACTTTTCAAGATCAGGTTCAGGAATGAATGCTTGGTTTCAAGGTGGACAATCTCCATTATATTCACGTTTACCAAAAAGAGGATTTAATAACAATCAATATACAATTCGTTATGCAATAATTAATCTTGATGATTTAAATAATTTCTTTAATGATGGTGATGTAGTCAACTTAGATATTCTTAAAGAAAGAAAAATTATTAAGAAAGAATTAAATGGATTAAAAGTATTAGGAAATGGAAACTTAGAAAAGAAAATAACTATTCAAGCTACTCGTTTTTCTAGTGCTGCAGTTACAAAAATAGAAGCAAATGGTGGAAAAGCTGAGGTGATTTAGGTGTTTAATCTAATCAAACAATTAGGTGGCCCTACTAATAAGGATTTAAGAAAAAGAATATTTTTTACACTTATTGGACTTCTAATATTTTCTATCGGAAGCAATATTGTAAGAATTGGAAATTATAATCTTACTAGTGAATTAAGCTTCTGGCAACTTGCCGCGCTTAATACTGGAGGAAGCATCAAACCTCATTCAATATTTGGACTTGGGGTAATGCCATATATTTCAGCTTCAATTATCATGCAATTATTACAATCGGATATAATTCCTTATTTTAAGGATTTAAAAGAACAAGGTTTTGTCGGAAGACAAAAACTTAATGTAATAACCAGATATGTTGGAATATTCTTTGCATTTTTTCAAGGATATGCATTCTCAGTATACTTTATGAAGGGTGCAACACCAGTAGCAATTGTTCAAAGTACAATTGTCTTAACAGCTGGAACTGCATTCTTGTTATGGTTAGGTGACCAAATTACAAAAAAAGGAATTGGTAATGGATTATCACTAATTATCATGGCAGGTATTTTAAATACTATGCCAGGTATGTTTATTACAGTATTTAAAGAACTAATTACTAATGGTTCAAACCAAATACTTGGTATCTTAGGATTTTCCGGTTTTGTATTAATCTATTTAGTAATGATCTTAGGAATTATCGTTGTTCAGTTAGCTGAAAGAAGAATTCCTATTCAATATTCAAATAGAACAACAAGTGCTTATGGAGCACAACAAACATATTTACCAATCAAATTAAATTCAGCAGGAGTTGTTCCAGTAATATTTGCCTCATCAATATTAAGTTTTCCTGGTATTATTTCAAGTTTTTTAAATAAACCAGAATTTACTTCATTTGTTGAAAAATATTTAACTTATACAGAACCTGTTGGATTTGCAATCTATGTTTTATTAATTATAATATTTGGATTTTTTTACACAATTATGCAAATGAATCCTGAAGAAATGGCTAAGAATTTAAATCAAAATGGTGGTTATATTCCTGGTGTAAGACCTGGTGATGACACTGAAACATTTATTAAGAAAGTACTTAATAGATTATCAGTAGTCGGAACATTATTTTTAATAATTATAGCTATCATTCCGATAATCTTTTCAAAATTGTCTAGCTTACCTCAAACAGTTACTGTTGGAGGTACAGGATTACTAATTGTAGTTGGTATTGCAATTGAAACATTTAAGCAATTAGAAAGTAGTATTGTAAGTCGTAGTTATAAAACTAAAAAAAGGAGTCGAAGATAGTGAAAAACATTATTTTTATTGCCCCACCTGCTGCTGGAAAAGGAACTCAATGTGAATTACTAATCTCTAAATATGGTTATAATCATATTTCAACCGGAGATTTATTAAGAAACATTGATCCATCTACCCCAGTGGGTAAAGAAGTATCAGAAATAATGCAAGCCGGTGGTCTAGTTAATGATGAATTAGTATTTTCTTTAATCAAAGAAAAACTTCTTACACTAGATTACAAAAAAGGTGTATTATTCGATGGTGCAATTCGTACTATAAAACAAGTAGAACTTTATAATAATTTATGCGAAGAATTAGGCATGGATAAAGGATATGTTATTTTTATAAATATATCTGAAGAAAAAGCAATGAGTAGATCTCTAGGTAGACTAGGATGCTCTAAATGCGGAAAAATTTATCATAAGGTTAACATGAAACCATTAGTTGATGGTGTATGTGATGTTTGTGGTGGTGCGATTGTCTCTAGAGATGATGATAACGAAGAAACATTCAAAGCAAGATTTAACACTTATTTAGATAAAGTAAAACCTGTTTTAGACTATTATAGTAATAATGGTGAATTAATCACTGTTGATGCTCACGATAATAAAATGGATACTTTTGCAGTTATTGAGAAAGTGATAAATAATGATTAGCATAAAAAATGCTGATGAAATAAAATTAATGAAAGAAGCAGGCCATTTAAATTATATGTGCCATAAAATGCTAGAAAAAGAAATTAAACCTGGCATAACAACGGCTTATTTAGATGGCTTAGCTTATAATTTTATTTTATCTCATGATGCACTTCCATCATTTAAAAATTATGATGGGTTTCCTGGATCAATATGTGCTTCTATAAATGAAGAAGTCGTACATGGAATACCGGGAGATAAGGTGTTAAAAGAAGGCGATATAATCTCAATTGATATTGGTGTATTATATAAAGGATACCATTCCGATTCAGCCTGGACTTATCCTGTAGGAAAAATTAGTAAAGAAAAAGAACATTTACTTTTTAATACTAAAGAAGCACTATATAGAGGTCTAAATGAAATTAAAAATGGAGTAAAATTAGGCAATGTATGTCAAGCTATAGAAAAACATGCAAAGCTATCTAATTTAAGTGTTATAAGAGAACTTGTTGGTCATGGAGTTGGAACAAAACTACATGAAGAACCAGATGTTCCCAATTATGGTGATTCAAACATCATCTTAAAAACAGGGATGACTTTGGCAATAGAACCAATGCTAAACTTAGGCACTAGAAATATTTATCTATTAGATGATGAATGGACAATTGTAACTCGTGATGGAAAACCATCAGCACACTTTGAGCATACAATTGTTGTCACAGATGATGGATATGAAATATTAACAGGAGAGTGATAAAAATGGCGAAAGAAACAAAAATCGACGTTGAAGGCAAAGTTATCGAAGTTTTAAAAACTGGTATTTGCAAAGTAAAATTGGACAATGGACATATTGTAGAAGCTCACGTTTCTGGTAAAATTCGAATGAACATGATTCGCATTTCACTAGGTGATACAGTAGTTGTTGAATTATCTCCTTATGACTTAACACGTGGGCGAATTACTTATAGAAAGTAGGAAAAAAAATGAAAGTTAAACCATCAGTTAAACCAATGTGTGCAAAATGTAAAGTTATAAAAAGAAAAGGAGTGAGTCTTATGACAGATATTAAATTAAAATTCCCAG